>JAEEPQ010000005.1 GCA_016284885.1 Desulfovibrio sp. | reverse complement strand
TGCAAAATGGGGCAAAAACAGCTTAGCTGTTTGACATTGCTGTGTTTTTTCTTAGACCGCAAGAAATAGCGTACCGCCAGGGCGCACAATCTCTGGCTTTTGCACAGCTCTGCAGGCCGAAACAGCGCCATGCGATCAGCAGACGGCACCGTGCCTCCAGCAGAAGCACGGCGCCATTCCACGGCCAAGACATCCGCTTCGCTGCGTATCAGCCCCTTGGGCATGCCCATCGTCTCTTCAGCTTGACGGGGCGGCCCATGGACCTGCGCACGTTCCGCTCTTTCCCCGTTGCGGCCCGTGAATGCGACGGCTGCACGGAACGCTGTTCCGGCTACTTCCACAGCTTCAGCGAACGGCCTACGTCTTCCACGGTACCGATGTACACGGTAAAGCTGTCGTCCCTGCGGAACAGCGCAAGGCCGTAGGCCTTCTCCCCTGCACAGGGCTTGAGGAGAGCGCCAAGCTGCGCCTTGGGATTGGCTTTGGAGGCCGCCTTGGCGCGCTGAAAGGCCTTTTCGGGCAGGAAGAGCAGGTGCAGGTCCTGCGTGCCGCCGTCTGCCCACTGGGCCATGGCTTCTACCGCTGCTTCGCGGTTCTGCTCAGACGTTCCGTCGCAGGCCATGGCAACCGGCACGAAGCCCTTCTCCTCCATCGCCGAGAGGATCATGCCCATGAGCCCGTTGTCCAAGGCCCCCTTGAGCGAAGCGCTCCTGATCCTGCCCTGCCCCGTGCGGACCAGCGCATCGAGCCTGTAGCCGTCCCAGGCAACCTTGCCCTGCAAAGATGTTCCTGCGCCCCCGGCCTTGAGCTTGAGCGGGGCAAGCGTGTCCACGCCTGCGCCAGGGACAAAGCTGTCCAAAGACGCCTCAGGCAATGCCGCCAGCGCCGGCGAGGCAGAAAAGGCAATGCTGCCCATGGCCAGTGTCAGGGCAAGGATAACTCCAACAGCGCGCATGGCCGTTCCTCCTTCCTATTCATGTTCTTGAGTTCCAGCAGAGCCCAGGGCTTCCTGCTGCCATTCACATCCTGCCCTTCCAGCTGTGCTGACGGGCAAGGGCAGGGCGGGTGCCGGGCAGCGACCTTTCTGTCCTTGGCGCCGATCGCCTCGCCTGCCATGTGCTTGAGACCGTCCGGAAAGGACTCAGCCTTGGCCGCCGTCCCGTTCGAAGCGGCGACGCCTGCCGCCCAGCCTGTGCGGACGCAGAAGACGCCAAAGGCGCCACCTCGGCCGAGACAGGCCGAAGCGGCGCCGTGGTCGACATTTGGAGCGTCAGCGAGGGCGGGTGCGTCCTAGCTCGCTCTAGCAAAGTTGTATCTCAGGACGCGGATCCACACGCGCCTGTAGGGATACCAGCCCCTGCGGGGGTCGACCTTGCGATGGAACCAGGCCCGCATCCCCTGCCGCATCCTCGGTCCAAGCGCGGGGTTGAAGGTATAGTTGATCCGGACTTCACGGGTATACTTTTCCTGCCGTCCATTGCCCAAGTCGCCGGTCACTTCCACAGTCACGCTGTTGAGCCTGCGGATAAACTCGTGGCTCGTGGTGTTGGCAACGGTAAAGTGGAAGACTATCTCCTGCTGCCCATGGCCGACGCCGCCAGCCTGGGCCTTTGACACGGAAAAATGCAGAGGACCTGCCTGAACTGCCCCTGCCATGGCAACAACGAACAGCAGGGCAAAGCAGGCGAGCAGCGCTCTTTTCACGATCTGTGCATGCATGGCACGCTCCTTGGTTGAAAGGTACAGCGCAATGCCCAGAAAAGGCCTGCCACACGCGACAAGACGTTCCCTTTCTCGGGGCTGGCCACACCCTGCATCGCCGAAGCGGGCCGCAGGGTGCAGCTCTGGAAACAATCCTACTCCAGATGCCGGCAGGGCTCAATCACCACATTTAGGTATGTACAGAAAGGCAAAAGCCTATTACTTCCCAAGGAACGCAGGCCGGCAGGACGCGCACGTTGCGAACGCATAGGCAGGACTCCATGGGATGCAGGCAGCACAAGGCAGGAGCGCAACGCAGCGCCTTGCCAAGGACAGGCTGCGAGCCAGGGAGAACCCGGCCTAGCTGTACATCGGCGTGCACGCCGTCAACACCCTGCTGAACGCCGTCTGCCGCATGCTCAATGCCAGCGGAAAGACGAATCTGAACGATGCCGGTCCGCACTAACCCTGCGGATCGAAAGGAGAAACAATGCTGAAGCTGACAGCAAAGCTTTCAAAAGCCTGCCTTGCGGCGCTGCTGGCCCTGGCTCTGGGCGCAGGCGAGGCCCTGGCGGACGTCGCAGTCGATGCCGCGAACTTCCCGGACAGCCATTTCCGGCAGTGGGTCAAGGAGAACGCAGCCCAGGGCGGGGACGTGCTGACGGACGCTCAGATAGCTCAAGTGGAGGAGATGGACGTCTCCTACGGGGAGATAGCAAGCCTCAAGGGACTGGAGCGCTTCACGGCGCTGAAGGCGCTGATCTGCTTCAGCAACTGTCTCAAGACCCTGGACCTGCCGGCAGGCAATGCCCTCGAATCGCTCGTCCTGAGCGGCAACGAGCTGGCAGGCCTCGACCTCGCCAAGGTGCCGGCACTCAAGGAGCTGCGCCTGGACCAGAACAGCATCGAGGCCCTCGACCTTGCCACCGTGCCAGAGCTTGCCGTCCTGTCCTGCCGCTACAACGGCCTCAAGACCCTCGACCTCTCGCACAGCCCGAAGCTGTCGGCCCTCGACTGCTGGGGCAACGAGCTGGAGGCGCTGGATCTTTCCAAGAACCCGGACCTGGAAAAGCTGAACTGCCTGGAGAACCCCATCGCGAAGATCGACTTGTCAAAGAATCCGAAGCTCGCGGAAGTCTCCCTGCCGGCGCAGGCGCAGGCTATGCTGCCGAACGGCGACGCCGTCTCGATGGCCGACTTCCAGCCTGCCAAGGCGTCCGGCGACAAGTGCCGGCTTAATCTTGCCAAGTACGGCACCAAGATCGCCTCCGTCACGCTCGAGCCCGAAGGCGATGCCGAACCCCGCCAGCTCAAGCCCACCAAGGGTGCCTACGCCTTCCCCTCCTGCGACGGAAAGCTCAGGATAGCCTACCGTCTCGGCGGGGATGCCGAGCTGGAATTTGTCGTGTACCTGGAAAAGTAGCTTCGCGGGGGCGCCGCTCGGCCCCCGCAGGACGCAAGGCAAGGGAGGTTTTTCCAATGAAGAGCATGCAGCGCATTGCCCTTGCCGCGATGCTGTCCTGCGCGCTCGCTGCCGGCGGAGCAGGCGGCGCCGGAGCCGCGGGCAGCGGCGTGATCTTGCGCGACGGACAGGTCTACCGCATGGACAGCGGCCAGAAGCGTCTTGTGGAGAAGGTGCCCTTTGCCTCGGTCCTGACGGACAAGGGCGTCTGGTCCAGGGTGCTGGTCGATCCCGAGGCCAACGTGGAAATGAAGGGCGCCGGAAGCGGCCATGCCTTCTTCCGGGGCGAGGATGACAGGCCTGCAGGCTTTCTGCCCCTGCCCAACCCCCGCTTCTGCCATCCCGAACTCTCCCCCTCCGGCGAAAAGCTGGCCTGCTTCTGCGGCGGAGACGAGCGTCGGCTCAGCTTCTACCTCGCCGGCGCAGACGGCAGGAGCTTCGTCAGGAAGGCATCGTTTTGCGCCGAGAGCGGCGTCTTCTGGACAGATCCCCACCGCTTCGTCTTCACCCTTGTCGATGAAAGCAAGGGGCTCCGGAGCGGGAATCCGGAGCGGCGACACTGCTCCGTGGCGCTCTACGACACCATCGAGGAGGAGCTGACCGTCCTCAGGCAGGCCACGGCGACCCGCGACTTCGCCTGCCTCGGCTTCGACAGCGCAAGCGGAAAGCTGTACGGCGTTGAACGCTCCGTCAAAGCGGAGAAGGACTGGAGCAGCGAGAGCAAGATAACCAAACAGAAGACCGAGATCCCCATCCCTGCGGCCGGCTAGCGGCCGTTCCGGTCTCCAGAACCAACGCCGGGCCGGCAGGGAAGGTGCAGGAGCCTGAGGCGCGCCTGTTCCATGGACGCCCGGCACGCCCTGCTTCGAAAGAGGAGAATGACCTATGAAAATGATGCACGCATTTTGTCCCGCCGCGGCGCTGCTGGCGCTGGCGGCGCTCTGGCCGGCCCCGGCCCAGGCGGACGCCAGGCACGAGGCCTACCTGAAAACCGCCCAGGCCTTTGTGGAGCAGCACAGGCTCCCGGACGGCGAGACCATCCCCAGCGAAGAAATCGACGGCGACTTCGCCGGCAACAAGATGGCCATCTGCGACGTCGACGGCGACGGCAAGCCGGAGCTTCTCCTGAGCTTCACGACGGCCCCCATGGCCTCGCAGCAGGAGTTCGTCTGCGGCTTCGACGAGGGTGCCGGCAAGATCACGGTGAAGGGCACAGCCTTCCCCGGCGCGGAATACTGCACCGGTGGCTGCGTCAAGGAGCCGGCCGCCCACAATCAAGGACTTGGCGGCGACTTCTGGCCCTATGCAGTTTCGCAGTACGATCCCAAGACAGGCAAGTACGAGGCCAGAGGCAGCGTCGACGCCTGGAGCAAAAAGGCCTATCCGACCAATCCCTACGAAAACGACAAGCCCTTCCCGCAGAACATCGACGCCGTGGGCGACGGATTCGTCTACTTCATCGACGACGAGGGCTTCGCCGGTGCCAAGGGTATGGACAAGCCCGTCGACACGCCCGTCTACCAGGAGTGGATCAAGACGCGCTGCCCCGGCACGCCCATCAAGGTCGACTGGATTCCTGCCAACGGCTACGGCCTCAAGGAACTGGAGACGAAGTAGCGCGCAGCCCCTTGCGGAGGCATCTGTCTGCGCTGGGTCTGGCCACAGATGCCAGCGCAGGCGGCTTCACCAGCCCCCCCTGCAGACGAAAAGCCCGGAACGAAACGTTTCGGGCTTTTTGGCTTCTCGCCTCAACGCTCCGCCTCGAACTCGAAGCCCATGCGCTGGCCCCGAGATTCCCGAAGGGCCAGCAACGGCTCTGCAGGGGAAAAGAGCGCGACGCACGCTCTGCGGAGGCTTGGGAGCAGGCCTTCCTGCATGCCGTCCTGGCGCAGCGACGGCCCCTGCGCGCCTGCGCCCCAAGTCAAGCCTTGACGCTGGCCAAAGGTCACGGCACAAGAGAAGACCACCGCATGTCATGCGGGACTCTGCAGGCGCCACGTCTGCGCCGCGCGCCGGTCTCTGGGGCGCGACGGGGCAGGAACGCTCGCGCACACATCCGCTCAACAGGAGACGACCATGCTCTACCGCATAGAAGCCGGCCCCAGGCAGGGCCTTGGCGATTCCCAGGGGCGCAGCACAGCCCAGGACATCGAAAGCTCGCTCGGCCTGCACGTCGACGCCGTCCGCCAGCTCAAGGTCTTCACCGCCGACGGGCTGGACAAGGCCCAGGCGGAGCGCCTGGTCAAGGAAGCCATCTGGCACGATCCCATCCTGCAGGAAGCCTCCCTCGAACCTCTGCCCCTGCGCGAGCCCAAGCCCGCGTGGTTCATCGAAGTGGGCTTCCGTCCCGGCGTCACGGACAACGAGGCCCGCACGGCCCGCGACACGGCCGCCATGGTGCTCGGCATAGGCAGGGAGAGCCTCCGCGTCTACACCGCCGTGCAGTACCAGATCACGGGAGAGCTCACGCGTGCGCAGGTCGAGCGCATCGCCTCGGATCTGCTCTGCAACGGCCTCATCCAGCGCTTCCGCGTGAAGAGCCTGGCCGAATGGGAGGCCAGCCCCGGTTTCGAGGCGCAGGCCGCCAAGGTCACCGGCGAGGCCATCGACACCGTGGACGTGATCGAGCTCTCCAAGATGGACGACGCCACCCTCGTCGAGAAGAGCCGCGCCAACACCTGGGCGCTGAGCCTCCAGGAGATGCAGTCCATCAAGGCGCACTTCTCGGCCAGGGACGAGGCCGAGCGCCGCGCGAAGCTGAACCTGCCCGCCGATCCGACCGATCTGGAGATGGAGTGCATGGCCCAGACCTGGTCCGAGCACTGCAAGCACAAGATCTTCGCCTCCAAGATCCGCTACGTGAACAAGGAGACGGGCCGGATCGAGAACCTGGACAACCTCTACAAGACCTGCATCCGCGACACCACGGCCCTCATCCGCAAGAAGCTCGGGCTTGAGGACTACTGCCGCTCGGTCTTCTCGGACAACGCCGGCGTCATCGCCTTCAACGAGGACTGGGACGCCTGCATCAAGGTGGAGACCCACAACAGCCCCTCGGCCCTCGACCCCTACGGCGGCGCGCTCACCGGCATCGTCGGCGTGAACCGCGACCCCATGGGCACCGGCATGGGCGCAGACCTGCTCTGCAACACCGACGTTTTCTGCTTTGCCTCGCCCTTCTACGACAAGGAGCTGCCCCCGAGGCTCCTGCATCCGCGCAGGGTGCTTGAGGGCGTGCGCCGCGGCGTCGAGCACGGCGGCAACAAGTCCGGCATTCCCACGGTCAACGGCTCGGTGATCTTCGACGAGCGCTACCTCGGCAAGCCGCTGGTCTACTGCGGCACCGTCGGCATGCTGCCCCGCATGGTCAACGGCAAGCCCGGCTGGCAGAAGAAGGCCCAGGTGGGCGACCTCATCGTCATGGCCGGCGGCCGCATCGGCAAGGACGGCATCCACGGCGCCACCTTCTCCTCCGAGGAGCTGCACGAGGGCTCTCCGGCCACGGCCGTCCAGATCGGCGACCCCATCACCCAGCGCAAGATGTACGACTTCATCATGCGCGCCCGCGATCTCGGCCTCTACCACGCCATCACCGACAACGGCGCCGGCGGCCTCTCCTCCTCCGTGGGCGAGATGGCCGAGGACACCAACGGCTGCGTGCTCGACATTTCCAAGGCTCCGCTCAAGTACGACGGGCTGCGCCCCTGGGAAATCCTCGTCTCCGAGGCGCAGGAGCGCATGACCCTCGCCGTGCCGCCCGAGCACATCGACCAGTTCCTGGCCATGGCGAAGGACATGGACGTCGAGGCCACGGTGCTCGGCACCTACACCGATTCCGGCTACTTCGAGGTGCGCTACGGCGGCCGCGTGGTGGGCTCCATCGACATGGCCTTCATGCACGAGGGCGTTCCGCAGTTCAAGCTCAACGCCTGCTGGGAGCGTCCCGAGCAGAAGGACATCGACGTGGCCGTCCCCGATCCCGATCAGGGTGCCTTCCTCAAGCGCATGCTCGGCCGCCTCGACATCTGCTCCAAGGAGTACATCGTCCGCCAGTACGACCACGAGGTGAAGGGCGGCAGCGTCATCAAGCCCCTCTGCGGCGTCAAGCGCGACGGTCCGGCCGATGCCGGCGTCATCCGTCCGGTACTGGAGAGCGATGCGGGCCTCGTCATCTCCCACGGCATCTGCCCGCGCTACAGCGACTACGACACCTACTGGATGATGGCCAACGCCATGGACGAGGCCATACGCAACGCCGTTGCCGTGGGAGGCAACCCCGACCACATGGCCGGCGTCGACAACTTCTGCTGGTGCGACCCCGTCGAGAGCCCCAAGTGCCCGGACGGCCAGTACAAGCTGGCCCAGCTCGTGCGCGCCTGCAAGGCCCTGCGCCACTTCTCCCTTGCCTACAACGTGCCCTGCATCTCGGGCAAGGACTCCATGAAGAACGACTACACCAATGCGGGCGTGAAGATCTCCATCCCGCCAACGGTGCTCTTCTCGGTCATCGGCGTCATCAGCAACATCGTCGCCACCCAGACCTCCGACTTCAAGCAGGTGGGCGATGCCGTCTACATGATGGGCTTCACTAGCCGCGAGATGGGCGGATCCGAAGCGGCCCTCGAGCTCGGCCTCAGCGGCGGCATGGTGCCCCGCGTCGACGCGGCCTCTGCCCTGCCCCGCTACCGGGCCATCCACGCCCTCATGGGCCAGCGCGGCATCAACGCCTGCCACGACTGTTCGGACGGCGGCCTTGCCGTGGCCCTTGCCGAAATGTGCATCGGCGGCCGTCTCGGCGTCGAGATAGACCTCGACAAGGTTCCTTCCAGCGACGGCCTTAGCGCCACGGAGCTGCTCTACTCCGAATCCGCCAGCCGCATGCTGGTCTCTGTGAAGCCTGCCTTCGCCATGGTGCTCGACACCCTCGGCATGTTCCAGGTCTGCCGTCGCATCGGCACCGTCACCGTCGACGGCCGCATGACCCTCAAGAGCGGCGGCTCCACGCTCCTGAGCGAGCGCGTCGACGAACTCGCCAAGGCCTTCAAGCAGCCTCTGGACTGGTAGCGCGGCCCGCCTTCGCATCCGCACCGTCTGCCCGGGGGCACGTCCCCCGGGCATTTTTTTGCGCCACGCCGGTGTTTGTCATTTAGACGCATTTCGCGTACTTACCTTTTTTTACGCCTCATGCCCGCAAAGCGGAAGGTGCGGAAAAACATCTGGAGGACTCCATGCGCCCAGCCAATGCAGCCATCACCCCGGAAGGCTACCCAGTCATCTTTCTGACAACGCTCTGCGCCCTCGCCTCGGCCCTGCTGGGCTCGGCTGCGCTCACCGTCGTCTTCGTCGTCCTCGTCTGGTTCTCGCTCAACTTCTTCCGCGATCCCGAACGCGTGGTGCCGCAGGAAGCGGGAGCGGCGACCAGCCCCGCCGACGGCAAGGTGGTCAAGATAGAGCGGCGCGTGGATCCCATGACCGGCGAAGAACGCACCTGCATCTGCATCTTCATGAACGTCTTCAACGTGCACGTGAACCGCACGCCCGTGGCCGGCACCGTGGAGAGCATCACCTACTGGCCCGGCAAGTTCTTCAACGCCTCTCTGGACAAGGCTTCCGTCTTCAACGAGCGCTGCGGCTACGCCGTCAAGTCCGACGAAGGTCCGGTCTTCTCCTTCGTGCAGATAGCGGGCCTCGTTGCCCGCCGCATCGTATGCCGCGCCGAACTGGGCGACCATGTGGCCAGGGGCGAGCGCATCGGCATGATACGCTTCGGCAGCCGCGTTGATCTCTATCTGCCCGCCGGATATACTCCTGCGGTCACACTGGGCAGGGAAGTCCTCGCTGGCCAGACCATTGTCGCGCGTCGCGGCGCCGCCAGCTAGCCTCCCTGCGGAACATGCGGAGAAAAGCCGTGGATCAGCAGAACGACACCATTCAGGCAGAGGAACGCGCCGTCTTTGCCGAGCCCGTGCGCCTCGAGGACAACCGCGCCGGCAGGCACCGCCTCAACGAACGCATCCGCGAGCGGCTCAGGGACAAGCGGGCCGTCTACCTCCTGCCGAACATGATCACCATGACGAGCATGTTCCTGGGCTTCCTCTCCATGATCTGGTCCGTCCAGGGACGCTATTCCGACGCCTGCCTCGCGCTGCTCGTCTCCGCCCTCATGGACGGACTCGACGGCAAGGTCGCCCGCCTTACCCACTCCGCCAGCGAGTTCGGCGTGCAGTTCGACTCCCTTGCGGACCTCGTGGCCTTCGGCTTTGCGCCGGCCATGCTGGTCTGGCAGTGGAGCCTGCAGACCTTCGGCCGCGCCGGCGTGGCGGCGGCCTTCATCTACGCGGCCTGCGGCGCCCTCAGGCTCGCCCGCTTCAACGTCAGCGCCCACACGGCAAGCAAGCGCTTCTTCGTCGGTCTGCCCATCCCGGCCGGCGCCTGCACCATGGTGTGCTTCGTCCTCTTTGCCGGGGCCATGCCCGACGGCGGACAGGGCTCCATGCGCTACCTGTGCTTTGCGCTCACCGTGCTTACGGGCTTCCTCATGGTCAGCCGGGTGCGCTACTTCTCCTTCAAGGAGTACGACATCTTCCGGGCGCATCCCTACCGCGTCCTCGTCACCTTCCTCGTGCTGCTCGCCCTGCTCTACAGCTCGCCCAAGCTCATGGGCTTCGCCTACTGCGCGGCCTATATCGCCAGCGGGCTTGTCTACACCTTCTACCTGCTGCCGAAGAGCAGCCAGCAGCCCGAGCATCGGCAGGGCGACTAGCAGGGCCAGCGTCAGCCCCGGAGGGCCCCGGGCCTTCCTGCCCGGCCGCGCCAGCGGCCGCTTCTCCACGCAACACTCTCCCAAGGTCAGAGGAGCTTCTCTCTATGGCTATTTCCAATCAGGTCATCTTCTTCGACACCACGCTTCGCGACGGCGAGCAGTCCCCCGGCTGCACCATGAACTTCGGCGAGAAGCTCCGCATCGCTCACCAGCTCGAAATCCTCGGCGTCGACGTCATCGAAGCGGGCTTCCCCGCCTCCAGCCAGGGCGACTTCGACTCCGTCCAGGCCATCGCCAGACAGGCCGGCGACAGCGTCCAGATCTGCGGCCTCGCCCGCTGCACGGAGAAGGACATCAGGCGCTGCTGGGACGCCGTCAAGGTGGCCAAAAACCCGCGCATCCACACATTCCTCTCCACCTCCGATCTGCACATGAAGTACAAGCTGCGCAAGGATCCGGAGACGGTGCTCAAGATGATATCCGAGTACGTGTCCCTGGCCTCCAGCCTCACGGGCAACGTGGAATTCTCCTGCGAAGACGCATCCCGCTCAGACAGGGACTTCCTCTGCCGCGCCTGCGAGAACGCCATCCAGGCCGGAGCGACCACCATCAACCTGCCCGACACCGTGGGCTACGCCCAGCCCGCCGAGTACATCGAGCTGCTGGACTACGTCATCAAAAACACGCCCAGCGCCGACAAGGCCATCTTCTCCGTGCACTGCCACGACGACCTCGGCCTCGGCGTGGCCAACACCCTGGCCGCCTTCTGCGTCGGCGTGCGCCAGGCCGAAGTCACCCTCTGCGGCATAGGCGAGCGCGCCGGCAACGCCTCCCTCGAGGAGGTCGCCATGGCCCTGCGCGTGCGCAAGGACTACTACGGCCTCGAAAGCAACATTCAGACCGAGAAGCTCTACCCCTCCTGCCGCCTGCTCTCCATGATCATCGGCCAGCCCATCCCGAACAACAAGGCCATCATCGGCGCCAACGCCTTTGCCCACGAGTCCGGCATCCACCAGGACGGCATGCTCAAGAACCGCCAGACCTACGAGATCATGACGCCTCAGACCGTGGGCCGCGCCGAGAGCAACCTTGTCATCGGCAAGCACTCGGGCCGCAACGCCGTGAAGAGCAAGTACGAAAGCCTCGGCTACAAGCTCTCCGAAGAGCAGGTCGCAACCGTCTTCGAGGCGGTCAAGGATCTGGCGGACCGCAAGAAGACCATCTTCGACGAAGACCTCCTGGCCCTTATCCAGGAGAAGCTCTACCGCGCGCCCGACAGCTTCCGCCTGCGCCACGTCTCCGTCTCCAGCTCCGATGCAGGCGGCGTGCCGCCGACGGCCGCCGTGCTCATGGACGTGGAGGGCATCGAAAAGAGCGGCGCCGGCTTCGGCGTCGGCCCTGTGGACGCAGTCTTCAACGTCATAGCCGACATGGTCGGCCGCGAGCCGGATCTCAAGCAGTACGCCGTGAACGCCATCACCGGCGGCACGGACGCCCAGGGCGAAGTCACCGTGCGCCTTGCCGACGGCGGCTTCAGCGCCGTGGGTCGTGGCTCCCATCCCGACATCATCGTCGCCTCCGCCAAGGCGTACGTGAACGCCCTCAACCACCTGGTGCAGGCCGAGAAGGAAGGACGCAGAGTCCACGCCCAGCTCGACGACGGCGAAGAAGCAGGCGCCTAGGCGATCCCGAAGGAGATTCCACCATGAAACATACCCTCGCGCAGAAAATTCTGCAGAACCACACCGACGAGACCATCGCGTCCGACGGCCAGATCGTCCGCTGCAAGCTGGACATGATCCTCGCCAACGACATCACCGGCCAGATTGCCGTGAAGTCCTTCCGCGCCATGGGCGCCAAAAAGGTCTTCGACAAGGACAAAATCGCCCTTGTCATGGACCACTTCACCCCCCAGAAGGACATCGCCTCGGCCAACCAGGTCATCGTCTCCCGCCAATTCGCCCAGGAGCAGAACATTACCCACTACTACGAGGGCGCCGACTGCGGCGTCGAGCACACGCTGCTCCCCGAGCAGGGCATCGTGGCCCCGGGCGATCTGATCATCGGCGCGGACTCCCATACCTGCACCTACGGCGGCATCGGCGCCTTCTCCACTGGCATGGGCTCCACCGACATCGCGGCCGGCATGGTGCTCGGCGAGACCTGGTTCAAGGTTCCCCCGACGGTGCGCGTCGAAATCACCGGCACGCCGGACAAGCACCTGCGCGGCAAGGACCTCATCCTCATGCTCATCGGCAAGATCGGCGTGGACGGCGCCCTCTACAAAGCGCTGGAGTTCGGCGGTCCCGTCGTCGACAATCTTCCCGTGGAAGGCCGCCTCACCATGGCCAACATGGCCATCGAAGCCGGCGCCAAATGCGGCCTCTTCCCCTGCGACAAGCTTACCATCGAGTACTGCCACGGCCACAAGCGCCCCGACGTCAACGCGCCCCTGGCCGCCGATCCCGGCTGCCAGTACGAGCGCACCGTGACGCTGGACGTCACTGGCCAGGAGCCCGTGGTCGCCTGTCCGCACATCCCCTCCAACGTCAGGCACGCCTCTGAGCTCAAGGACGTCAAGATTGACCAGGTCGTCATCGGCTCCTGCACCAACGGACGCTACTCCGACATGCTGGACGCCGCCGAAATGCTCAAGGGCCGCAAAGTCGCCAAGGGCGTTCGCTGCATCATCCTGCCCTCCACCCCCACGGTCTGGCGCAAGTGCCTTGACGAAGGCCTCATCGAGCTCTTCATGGACGCCGGCTGCATCATCGGCCCCTGCACCTGCGGCCCCTGCCTTGGCGGCCACATGGGCGTCCTCGGCGACGGCGAACGCTGCATCTCCACCACCAACAGGAACTTCCGCGGCCGCATGGGCAGCCTCGAGAGCGAAGTGTACCTGGCGAGCCCCGTCACCGCGGCCGCCAGCGCCGTGGCCGGCCACATCGCCAGCCCCAAGGATCTTTAGGAGGGAGCCATGATCTTCAACGGTAAAGTCCACAAGGTCGGCGAGCACATCGACACCGACGCCATCATCCCCGCCCGCTTCCTCGTGACCGGCGATCCCAAGATCCTCGGCGCCAACTGCATGTCTGGCCTCGAGCCTGACTGGGTCAAGCGGGTCAAGGAAGGCGACATCATCGTGGCAGGCCGCAACTTCGGCTGCGGCTCCTCCCGCGAGCACGCCCCCATCGCCATCCTCGGCGCCGGCATCCCGGTCGTCGTGGGCCACAGCTTCGCCCGCATCTTCTACCGCAACGCCTTCAACCAAGGGCTGCTGCTCTTTGAAATCGGCGACGGCGTGGACCAGATCAAGGACGGCGACGAGCTCGAAGTCAACGCCGCCGAGGGCGTCATCACAGACAAGACCAACGGCGCCGTCTTCAAGTGCCCGGCCCTGCCCGCCTCCATGGCCGAAATCGTCGAGAAGGGCGGCCTTGTCAACTACGTGAAATCGCGCCTGGCCGCCGAAGCCTAGGGCTTCGCACGGTCCGGCCCAAGGATCCATCAGCATGAAAAAGCACATCTGCCTCCTGCCCGGCGACGGCATCGGTCCGGAAATCCTGGCGCAGGGCAAAAAGGTTCTGGAAGCCTGCGCTGCCAAACGCGGCCACGAGTTCGTCTTCGAGAGCGCCAACATCGGCGGCGCGGCCATCGACGCCGAGGGCTGCCCCCTGCCCGAGAGCACCATTGCCAAGTGCAAGGCCTCGGACGCCGTCTACCTCTCCGCCGTCGGCGGCCCCAAGTGGGACGCCCAGCCGCCGTCGAACCGGCCTGAGAAAGGCCTGCTCGGCATACGCAAGGAGCTCGGCCTCTTCGCCAACCTGCGTCCGGCCCTGATGCTGCCCGAACTCGCTGGCGCCTGCCTCCTGCGCCCCGAAGCCGCCAAGCTCGGCCTCGACCTCATCGTGGTCAGGGAGCTCACCGGCGACATCTACTTCGGCGAGCCCCGTGGCACCGAGGTGCGCGACGGCCTGCGCACCGGCTACAACACCATGATCTACAACGAAGAGGAAATCCGCCGCATCGCCAAGGTGGGCTTTGAGACCGCCATGAAGCGCCGCAGGAACGTGGTCTCCGTGGACAAGAGCAACGTGCTTGAGACCTCCCGCCTCTGGCGCGCCGTGGTCGCCGAAGTGCACAAGGACTACCCCGAGGTGGAGCTGAGCAACATGTACGTGGACAACGCGGCCATGCAGCTCGTCCGCGATCCCTCGCAGTTCGATGTCATCCTCACCGGCAACATCTTCGGCGACATCCTCTCCGACGAGGCCTCCGCCATCACCGGCTCCCTCGGCATGCTGCCCTCGGCATCCGTCGGCGCCTCCGGCCCCGGCCTCTTCGAGCCCGTGCACGGCTCAGCCCCCGACATCGCCGGCCAGGACAAGGCAAACCCGCTGGCCACCATCCTCTCCGGCGCCATGATGCTGCGCCTCGGCCTCGACATGGCCGAGGAGGCAGACATGATTGAAAAGGCCGTGAGCAAGGCCCTCAAGGACGGCTACCGCACCGCCGACATCATGGAAGAGGGCAAGACCCTCGTCGGCTGCCAGAAGATGGGCGACATCGTCGCGGCAAACCTCTAGGCACGCTGTTCCCAAGCATTCTCAAGGGCCGCCTTTCGCCAGAGAGGCGGCCCTTGGCGTTCTGCCCCTGCACAGCAGGCCAAGGCACCCGCCCACAGCAGAAGGCCCCGTCCTGGAGGGGCGGGGCCTTGGAAAAGCCTGTGCGGCTCTGCTGCTACCGGGCCGAGTCGAGAATGACTCTGGCCTCAGGATGGGCGCGCAGCATGGCCTCATGCAGGGCGGCCGCGTCCGCGAAGCTGTCGAAGGGGCCGATCTTGTCCTTGCCCGCTGTCTCAAGCTGGACGAAGAAGGCCTTGTCGCGGGAGAGCACCTTGCCCTTGGCGTCGCTAACGACCTCGAGGCCGATGTTGGCCACGCCGCGGTCCCTGAGATCCAGGACATCGGCCGCGGCGTAGGAGAGATCAAGAATGCGTCCCTTGGCGTAGGGACCGCGGTCGGTCACGCAGACCATGACGCTTCTGCCGTTGAACTGGTCAGTCACGCGCACGACGGTGCCCAAAGGAAGGGTGCGGTGGGCAGCCGTGAAGGTGTACATGTCGTAGGGAAGGCCGCTGGCAGTAGCCTTTCTGTCAAAGTCCCTGCCGTACCAGGAAGCCTGGCCGAGCACCATGTCCGGATTCTTCTTGGCGTGCTCAAGCCATTTTTCACGGTTCTGTGCGTCCAGGCCCCCCTTCTTCTCGGCGGCCGGCGCAATCTCAAGGACGTCGGCCTTGAGGTTGACGGTTTCTGCAGGGCGGATGTGGGCGAATTCTTTGTTCGCGGCGTCTTCAAAATTCCAGTGTGCATCGCCTTTGCTTTCGGCGCTGGCCGGAGAGGCCATCATACATGCGCACGCAAGGCAGGAGGCGGAAAGCAGGCAGCGGAAAAACGTCATGATCGCTCCTTTGCTGAGGTGGCAAGGTTGGCTCTGTCTCCGTCAAGGAGACGCGACCAAGCCGCACGGCGGCACGGCTCCCGGTCTCAAGCTGGCAGATCATGGCTCTCCAGCGCCTGCGAAGCCGCCTTGAAAATGGCCTATGCAATTTTGAATGCGGGACTATACCCTTCTGCAACGTCCCTGTCAACGAAGAAAGCGAATTGCCGCAATAATTCTGGAAGGCTTCGGATGGAAGCCCTCCCGCCCTGCCTTGCCCCGCCCCCGTGCGGCGCGGCATACTGAAGGTCAAGGAGGTCTTCATGACACGTCTATTTCCGGCGCCCGCCCTGACGGGCCCAGGCCACATTGCCAAGGCCTGCCTGCCCGCGGCCTGCCTCGTTCTGGCCTGCGCCCTGGCGGGCTGCGCTCCGCAGGACATCGCGACCGGCTCCAGCGAACGCGCCGACAGGGACTACTACAAGCCTGACGGCCCCAGCGCCCAGGACGCCCTGCGCCTGCCCATGCCCGCTTCCGGCAGCGGCAAGGAGCGCTACCTCTACTACGCAAGCCAGCCGACCGTCATGGAGAACATGCAGAACTGGAACCGCCAGCGCCTCTACGGCAACGGCCAGGGCAACGCCCAGGCAGAGCGAGACCGCCTGCTGAGCGCCCCGAAGCAACGCTCGCCCTTCAGACAGTAGGAAGCACCGTGGATCCCGTCACCCATGCAGCCTCGGGAGCGCTGCTCATGCTGGCCCTGCCTAGGCGCCCCCAGACGCGCTGGGCCGTTCCGCTGGCAGCCCTTGCGGCGGCTTCGCCCGACATCGACACCGCCTTCTGCTGGACACCGGAGCTCTTCCTCGCCCTGCACCGAGGCGTCACCCACTCCCTGGCCTACCTCCCCCTCTTCGCGCTCCTGCTGGCCCTGCTGGCGCGCCCGCTCTGGCGCCCCCAGACGCCAGGGCGATTCAGCCTGGCAGGCTGCTGGATCCTCTGCGCGGCCTGCCTTGGCCTGCACTTGTGGCTCGATGCCGTGACAAGCTACGGCACCATGCTGCTTCTGCCCTTCTCCCACCTGCGAGTGCGCCTCAACGCCGTCTTCATCGTCGACCTGCTGCTCGTCCTCCCCATGCTCGTCCTTGCCGTCAAGGCCGCCAGGGCCGGCCAGACGCCCGGGAGGAAGCCTGCAGGCAGCAGGGCAGCCCTTGCCGGCCTCGTCTGGCTCGTCGCCTACCCGCTGGCAAGCCTTGCCATTGGCCACCTGCAGGCGGAACGCTTCGTGCAGGCAGAGCTGGCCTGCGGAAGGCAGATAGAGCGCAGCGTCCTTTTGCCAGACGTCCTCTCCCCCTGCTTCTGGCGCATCGTCTACGAAGAGCGGGAGCAGGAGGCGAAGGCGGAGGCCTGCACTGCAGAACGCCTGCTCGTCAAGAGCCAGAGCCTCGGCCCCCTTGGCCGCCGGGGCAGTCCAGCCGTCTACGAGGCGCTTCCTGCCGGCACCGCGCAGGCCCTCAGGGCTCAGTCCACGGCCGCCGGATCCTGCCTCGATTTCTTCGTCCTGCCCGTGGTCCAGCCCCTGCCGGCGCAGGACCGTCAAGGCGCATGCCTGCCTGACGGCTGCCGGGCCATCCTCGTCCACGACCTGCGCTTCGGATCCGGCCTTGCCTTCGCGACAAGAATCATGGCCATGCGTCCCAACGCCAACGTCCCCTTCCGGCTCATGCTTGTCCTGGACGGCCAAAACCGCCTCCTGCAGGAGCGCATCGTCTTCTCGGACAGCCGGCGCGACACGGGCTGGCGCACGCCCACCCTGCACCCGGCCCCCTCCCTCGCGGCCTGGCTTGCAGGTCTGGAGTAGCGCCCCCCTGGTCTGAGCAACGCTCCGGCCGAGCTTGCGCTTGCGTGCTACCCGCTTGCAGTATAGATACTCCGCAGGCCAGAGCCCTTTCTCTCGTCACCTTCCTGCTCCATCCGAACGCACTGCACAGCGGGCGACACTCTAGATGCGCTCCCCAGCCTCGCAAGGACCCCGACATGCACTTCGACATCAACCCCGTTGCCCTTTCCATCGGCAGCCTCGAAATCCGCTGGTACGGCCTCATGTACGTCGTGGGCTTTCTCATCGGCTGGTGGCTTGGCAGGCGCCGGGCCGTCCAGTACGGCTGGAAGGATCGCGACATCGACGACTTCGTCGTCCTCGGCATGCTCGGATGCATACTCGGCGGCCGCATAGGCTACGTGCTCTTCTACGACCTGCCCATCTACCTGCGCGATCCCATGGAGGCCCTGCGCTTCTGGAACGGCGGCATGTCCTTCCACGGCGCGGCCATAGGCCTGGCCCTCACCTTCTTCTACTTTGCCAAGACCCGAAACTGCCACTTCATCGACCTTGCCGACGTCGCCACCCCGCTCATCCCGCCGGGACTCATGTTCGGGCGCATAGGCAACTTCATCAACGGCGAGCTCTGGGGCAAGGTCACGGATCTGCCCATAGGCGTCGTCTTCCCCGAAGGTGGCCCCTATCCCCGCCACCCCTCGCAGCTCTACGAAGCGGCCCTCGAAGGCGTGGTGCTCGGCATCGTCCTGTGGATCTACAGCTCGAAGCAGCGCCCCCGCGGCAACGTTGCAGGCCTCTTTGCCATGGGCTACGGCCTCGCCCGCTTCCTCGTGGAATTCGTCCGCGTGCCTGACGCCCAGCTCGGCTACCTCGCCTTCGGCTGGCTCACCATGGGACAGGTGCTGTGCCTGCCCCTGCTTGCCATCGGCGCCTGGCTCTTCTTCTGCGACCACCCTCTGCCCGAAGGCGACGTGCGCACGCCCAAGCCCTCCGCAGGGGAGCGCCGCTGACGCAAGTCCATGCCAGGCGCTGCAGGAGCGCGACTGGAAGCGTGGGAACAGCGCCACATACCTCTTGACGCTCGACTGGTTTGCCTCTAGAAGCAAGGCCACCCAAAATTTTTAGCCGGAGTCCCTATGCCCAAAGAAGAATCCATCGAAGTCGACGGCATCGTCGAGGAAGCCCTGCCCAACGCCATGTTTCTTGTGGAGCTCGAGAACAAGCATAAGGTGCTCGCCCACATATCCGGCAAGATGCGCAAGTTCTACATCCGCATCCTTCCCGGCGACCGGGTCAAGGTGGAACTCTCTCCCTACGACCTCACCCGCGGCCGCATCACCTACCGCATGAAGTAGGCTTTGCCGGGCGCCCGAGGCGCAGCTCAGGCACTCCAGACAGTCAGCGCACCCGTTCCCCCGCACCATGCGGGCCGGGAGAGGTGCGCTTTTGCCGTTTCTCGGCTCCCTGATCGAGGACGCCCTGCTGCGAGCCGGCCTGCGACGAAAGGGCAACGTATGCGAGCCAGCCGCCCCTGGCGAGCACTTCCTTGCCCTGGAAGGCCATGCCATGGGCGAAGATGCTTGCTGGAGCCACGCCCTGCGCCTTCAGCTCGGCCGCATAGTTCCTCGCCGCGATCTGGCAAGAGCGGCTGCCGTCTCTTCAAGACCTGTCTCGCCCTCGTCGGCATTCAGGGATTTGAACTCGATGACAACGCCGGGATCGCCCCTATGCCGGGGAATGAGCATGACGTCATAGCGGCCAAGGGCGCTCTCCCTGCTCGACTTGAGGCAGTGGCTCTCCTTCATGTCCACAAGCAGGCCAAGCGTGAAACCGCAGTAGAAACGCTCCGGTTCCCGGCCCTTCACGTCGAAGAAGCAGAAGATTTCCTCAGCGATGTTCTGCATGGCGACGTTCAGCGCCGCCGTCTCGCCCCGCACCAGCGCCCTGCGGAAATCCCGGCTGAAGCCGGCAACGCTCATGCTGTTGAACCACGCCTTGATCAGCTTCTCCATCATGAGGCGCACCTCGGCATTGGTCAGGGCCAGCAGCCTGGCGTCGCCATCCTTCTCAGGCAGCACTTTGAGATAGCCTGCCGCAACGAGAAAGCTCCAGCACCTCCGGCACCAGCGACTGGACCTCGCTTTCCTAGGTCATGGGGAACTTGTGGCGCAGATCGCGGGGCGGATTGCCGCCGTAGAGGAAAGCCGGCTCCAGAAGCAGTTCGCGCGTGAACGCACACTCGATGCCGCTGGCATAGAGGCTGCAGCCGGTCTGGAACTGGAGGTAGCGATTTCCGCCGATATGGTCGGCATGGGAGTGCGTGTTGAAGATGGCCTTCAACTTCCAGCCCTGGGCATCGAGGATCTTCTTGACCTTCTTGCCTGCGTCCTTGTCGCTCCCGCTGTCGATCAAGGCAACATCATTGCCCTCACACGGCACCACGCCAATCTTGGCAGGACTCTGGATGTAGAAGCTGCCACTGGCGGCCTGCACCAGTTCGTACATGGCAATGCATTCCTTTGCCTTGTCTGGCAAGGCGGAACGAGCGTGAATGGGGAGGAGTTCCGGAAAGGTCTCCAGACCTCAGACAGGGCCTAGAGCCAGGAGAAGGCAAAGACGCCCGTCGCCTTGAGGAGGCAGAGGCAGATCATGGCCATGACGCCGCCCACGACGTCGTCCACCATAACGCCCCAGCCTGCGGGAAGCCAGTTCTCCGAAGCCTTGACGGGCCAAGGCTTCAGGATGTCGAAGAAGCGGAAGAGGACGAAAGCGCACAGCATGAGCGTCCACGAGAAGGCGAAGGGCAGGATGGCTATCCATGCGCCCACGAGCTCGTCGATCACGACCTCGCCGGGATCCTTCCTTTGGAGCAACTCCTCAGCCCGCGTTGCCGCCAGGGATCCGGCGACGAAGAGGACGGCAAGCAGGAAAAGCCGCCCTGCGAGGCCCAGGGGCAGAAAAAGGAAGGGCGCAAGCACGAGGGCTTCGAAGGTGCCGCAGGTGCCGGGCGCCCAGGGCGAGCGACCCGCAGGTCCAAGCCTGCAAAAGAAAAGAACAAGCCTGCTGCTGTCCATGGCATTCTCCCCTGCCTTGCAAGAAGGCGCATAGTCTGGTAGGTAGCCGTCTAGCTAGGCCAGACGCGTGAGCGGACGTCTTTCCTTGTTAAATCCTTCGGGGATGGAGGGCAAGTCGCCTGCCGCAGCCAAGGCCTGCAGGCCATGCCGCAGTGGTGGAATGGTAGACACAGGAGACTTAAAATCTCCCGGCCTCTGGCTGTGCCAGTTCAAGTCTGGCCTGCGGTACCACAACGAATTTTGAAAGCTCCCTGCGTTCGGGCAAAAACGACGCAGGGAGCTTTTCTTTTCAATAGGTTAAGTAGCTGAAGCAGGGCCCATACCTTCCCTCGGTCCCGAAGGTTTCGGGGCCAAAATTGGGGTGTTTTTTTTGTCCGCATGGTATAGGAATGGTACATCAAAGCCGATGTTCTGAAAATTCTTTGTACCATAGCCCTGATGGGTTCCCGCCTTGTACCATGAGCCTCGGCGGACGCCCGCCATGCAAGGCTTTTCGGGCGAAGCAGGCAGAACGGAAAGGAGGATGTCATGGGAAGAAAGCAGAGGCTGTCAGCCAAGGATATTCGGAAGTTCGTGCCGGAGCTCTCCAAGGAAAAGCCGGTCTACCGTCTCGCTTGCGGAGACGCACTGTACCTCATGTTCACGCTTGCAGGCGCCCGCACCTGGCAACACCGCGTCCGCCTGCCCGACGTCAACACGTGGATCAACCTTGGCGAGTACGGCACCGTTGAAGGCACAATCGGTTTGACCGAAGCCAGGGAGAGGCAGGCTGTGGCCGTGATGCGCCTGGCGGCCGGAGAAAGGCCGTCTGCGATCAAGTTCGGGATGGGTGCGGTCATCTCTGCGGTGAAGGATGCGTCTGCCGGCCTGACATTCGAAGACCTTGCCCGCGAGTGGATGGACGCCACGGCTCCCGACGTCGTTCCTGAAGTCCGGAGACACCGCGAGACATGGTTCAAAGGCTATCTCCAGGAGCCTCTTGGCGCCAGGCCCATCGCCTTGCTCTCGCAGGATGAACTGATCGCCGCAGCGGAGAGTCCCCTCAAGAAAAGCGTTTCAGGCAGACCGGCGCGGACCGTGCCACAGTCCCTGGCGCGGATGATTGTGATGATTTTCGACTACGCACGCATGAAGCATCGGGAATTGAAAGACTGTCACACAGATCTGCATCTTCCACGGCTGGTGCGCAAAACCCCTCCGGTTCAACACCGCGCCTGTATTGTCGAGCCGGCAGAGCTTGGCGAGCTCCTCCGTAAATTTCAAAATTGGTATTTTGAGTGCAGGCATCCGCAGACTGGTCTGGCGTTACGGATGATGCCTTATGTCGCTCTGCGTCCTGGGGAGCTTCTGAAAGGGCTTTGGAGCGAAGTAGATTTCAACAAGTCAATATGGACAGTTTCTGCAGAGCTCATGAAGATGCGGAGGCCTCATGTCGTTCCGCTTTCTTATCAAGCGATGGCAATTTTGAACGAAACGAAGAAATTTTCAAAAGATAGCAACTTTATTTTTTCTTCTGCATATTCAAAAAAATGTGGGCATGTTTCATTGAATACTCCAATTGTAACGTTGCATCGTCTTGGGTATGACACAGGAAAAGACATAAGTCCACATGGATTTCGTGGAACATTTTCAACAATATTGCATGAATCTGGATTGTTTCGTAGCGAAGTCATAGAACTGCAGCTTGCTCATGTTGACAAGAATTCAGTGCGGGCGGCGTACAATCATGCGAGTTATCTGGAGGAGCGCCGGGAGATGATGCAAACGTGGGCAGATTATCTTGATGCTCTCCGAGACGGCTCGACGCAGTCGCTGAAAGAGTGGGCGAAGAGCCGGCCCAAGGCACCCGACCCCTTTGAGGACAACGAATAGGCCAATCCTGTCCTGCTTTTCCAAGGGCCCTCGGCTACGGCCTGGGCCCTTGGGTGTCATCTTCCTTGGTCTCTGGCTCTGCGGGTGCATCCTTCTTCGCTTCCGCCACCAGAATGGTTCTGACGGCATACCTGTGCCTGGCCGGCACGTGCATCATGGCGCCCGCATACTGGCGCACGGCTACCAGGCACATCTCCTCTGTCCGCAGTCCCACCGACACCTCCAGCAGGGACAAACCACACCGACGCACAGCTTCGATGCAGACGGCCGGCGTCTTCAGGCGTTCCGGCACGAACTTCAACGCCCGGCCAGTCTGCCGGACGGCCTCGATGCACACCGCCTCCGTCTTCCGTGCTGCCGGCACCCATCGCAGCGCCCTGCCGTCCTGCTTCACGGCCTCAAGGCAGACTTCCTCGGTCTTCAGATCCTTTGGCACGAACGCCAACGCTGGACCCCACTGCCGGACGGCGGCCAGGCAGACTTCTTCTGTCCTCATCTCCTCCGGCACGTCCCGCAGGGCCATGCCGTCCGCCCAGACGGCGATGAGCGCCGCCTCCGCATCCATGTACTTCCGCATGCAGCCTCCCCCGGCAGGCTTGGCCCGCCTTTCCCATGCATGGAGCTGGAGAAAGACGCGGGGCAAGACAGCGGGAAGAGCGCTGCGTCTGGATGGAAGGAACGAAGCCGGAAGGAAGACGAAAGAGGAAGCGACGCTTTTTTCATATGACGGTCGCGGGTCTCGACGAGGTTTGCGCCATGGGGATGAGGGCACCCCGGCGGAAACCTCGTCGATGCCCGCCGGCACAAGTGGGGGCAGGAAGGATGGTGTCAGCGCAGGCAGGACGCCCTCTCGCACATGGTTCTTGTGCAGGGAGAAAAGCTTCTGGCCGGCGCGCCGAGATTGCGAGAAATCTGCGCCGCGCAGTTCAGAACGCCGCAGATGCAGTCTTCGTTCTTCTGAGGGTCGATGCGCACCGTGGGCACGGAGAGACCTACCGTGGCCACGACTTGGCCCGTGCAATCGAAGATGGGGGCTGAGACGCAACGCACGCCCTGGAAAATCTCCTCCCAGTCGAAGGCTATGCCTTCCCTGCGGACCGTGGCGAGCTCCTCCTTGAAGGCGTCCATCTGGGCGTCGGTGATGCCGGTAGAGGCGCGTCGCAGGGCCTCCAGCACCTTCATTAGGCTGAGTTCGTCGAGGAAGGCGCAGAAGGCTTTGCCAGAGGCCGACTGGAAAATGGGGAAGGAGGATCCGATGACGGAGTCGAGCCTGAGCATCTGCCAGGAGACCTGCTGGTCGATGACGACCATGTCCGTGTTGAGTGGCACGCACAAGTTGGAGGTTTCGTTGACCGTCTGCATAAGCTGGCGACAGGAGGGTCTGGCGTGCTCAAGCATGGGGTTATTGGCGGCGATGCGCTGGCCAAGCTTGTAGTACTTGAGCGTGAGCGCGTACTGTCCGCCCTTTTCTCTGACAACGTAGCCGAGTTCTGCAAGCGTCAGCAGGATGCGCTGGAGCGTGCCCTTTGGGAGTCCGGATTCCTTGGTCAGCGTTCCGAGTTCCCACTTGGCCTCTCTGGCCATAATGTCTATGACTTGGAAAGCCTTCACCAGCACGCTGATGGTGAAGTAGCTTTTGTCCTCCGGCATGACAACCTCCGGTGCCGACTGCCGGAGTGGAAAGATACCATCCGGCATGAATTTCGTATTGTGAAATGTCATTTTGTATTCCGGTTTATCACGAAAGTCAACAGAAACGTTGCGGGGTGGCGCCAGGGCGTCGCCTCCGAGGCCGGAGCGGCAGAGCCCGTGGAGAGGACAGGGAAAGGCCGAACCGCTCCGGGCACTGGACGGAGCGGTTCGGCCTTTCTGGCGGGTCGCAGAGGGAAGCCTGCCGTGGGAGAAGCTGCTGGCTGGCCTGGTGGCGCTAGCGCACGCTGATATCGCTGCTGTCTTCGTCGCCCTTCCAGCGCAGGCAGAGATCGCTTTCAATGCCGAACTGGTCAAGGATGCGCCCGGCAAAGTTCGCCATGAGCCGCTCGAGGTCGAGCGTCCCGGCATAGAAGCTCGGCATAAAGGGCATGACCGTGGCGCCTGCTTCCGTGACGGCCTGCATGTTTTTGAGATGTATCAGGCTCAGGGGCGTCTCTCTGGCCACGAGCACCAGCGGCCTGCGCTCCTTGAGGCAGACGTCGCAGGCCCGGTGGAGGAGGTTCTGCCCAGCGCCGGTCGCAATGGAGGCGAGGGTGCTCATGGAGCAGGGGCAGACGACCATGCCGCTGCACTTCCAGGAGCCGCTGGCGGGGCCGGCGCCCATGTCGGCGGCATCGTAGACGGCGTCGGCAAGTCCTGCCAGGTCGGCAGGCTTCATCCCCGACTCTTTGTCAAGGACAATGGAGGATTTCTGGGAGACGACAAGGTGCGTTTCCAGCCCCTTGACTTTGCGGAAGGCCTTGAGCGCGGCAACGGCCAGGGGCATGCCGCTGGCGCCGCTGACCCCGAAGACTATTCGTTTGATCATGATGAAGCCCTGGCGCTTTCTACGCCGTGCCTGACAGGGGCCGGATCAAGCATGGTGCGCGAGCATTTGGAGTAGAGGTGGTCGGGAGCGCCCAGGTTTTTGGATATCTGGGCCGCGCAGTTCAGGACGCCCCGGATGCAGTCGCTGGACTTTTCGCCGTCGATGCGGACAACGGGCACGGAGATGCCGACCGTGGCCGCGATGCGTCCCGTGCAGTCGAAGATCGGCGCGGCAACGCAGCGCACGCCCTGGAAGATCTCCTCCCAGTCGAAGGCGACGCCCTCGCGGCGAACGAGGGAAAGCTCCTCCATGAAGGCGTCCACGTCGGCATCGGTCACTCCCGGCGTCGTGCGACGGACGAGATCCATGGTTTTGAGAAGGCTAAGTTCGTCGAGGAAGGCGCAGTAGGCCTTGCCCGAAGCCGAGAGGAAGAGGGAAAAGGACGAGCCTATGACGGAGTCGAGCCTGAGAGTCTGCCAGGAAACCTGCTGGCCGATGACGACCATGTCGGTGTTGAGGGGAACGCAAAGGTTGACCGTTTCGTTGATCTCCTGCATAAGCTGGCGACAGGAGAGGCGGGCGTGATCGAGCATGGGATTGTTGGACGCGATGCGCTGGCCAAGCTTGTAGTACTTGAGCGTGAGGCCGTACTGTCCGCCCTTTTCCCGAGACACGTAGCCGAGATCGGCCAGCGTCAGGAGTATGCGCTGGAGCGTCCCCTTGGGGAATCCGGCCTCTCTGGCGAGGGCGGCGAACTCCCACCTGGCCTCCCTGGCCATGATGTCGATGACCGTGAAGGCCTTCACCAGCACTTGGATAATGAAATAGCTCTTTTCTTCAGGCATGGATCCTCCGCTTGCGCGCATGCATGGGGGAAAGGCATCTGGTCTGCAAATGCGGAGAGGCGGAAGTCTGCACCTGCGCGGACACCTGGCTTCCGTGCTCTGGGGAGGGGCTTCTAGCTGGCTGGCGTGGCATCGTCGCCTTTCTGGGCGCTGAAGGGAGCGTCGAGCATGCTCCTGCGGCAGGGAGCGAAGGTTCGGGCAGGAGCGCCGAGGATGCGGGAGATTTCGGCGGCGCACTGGGCAACGCCTTCGATGCAAGCCCGTGACTTCTCGGCATCGATGCGCACGGTGGGCACGGAGACGGCCACCGTTGCCACGATCTGGCCGGTGCGACCGAAGATGGGCGAGGCAACGCAGCGCACGCCGTGGAAGACCTGCTCCTGATCGAAGGCAGAACCTTCCCCGCGGACCAGATCGAGCTCTCTCGTGAAGGTGGAGAGCTCGTCGTCGGTGAGTTCGGGATTGGCCTGGCGGAAGGCGTGAAGCATCTTCAGCAGGTTCAGCTCGTCGAGGAAGGCGCAGTAGGCCTTGCCGGAGGCCGAGTGAAAGATGGGGAAGGCCGAGCCGATAACGGAGTCGAGCCTGACTTTCTGCTTGCAGGCCTGCTGGGCGACGACGACCATGTCCGTGCTGATGGGGACGCACATGTTCACCGTTTCGTCCAGCCTCTGCATGAGCTTCCGGCAGCTGGGCCTGGCCAGTTCAAGCATGGGGTTGTGCGCCGCGATGCGC
The DNA here is from genome assembly GCA_016284885.1 of Desulfovibrio sp. Classification (GTDB taxonomy): domain Bacteria; phylum Desulfobacterota; class Desulfovibrionia; order Desulfovibrionales; family Desulfovibrionaceae; genus Desulfovibrio. The sequence continues at coordinate 16,107 of JAEEPQ010000005.1, read as the reverse complement.
TGGACGGCCTTTCTGTCGCCAGTGCGGAGGATGCGCATGCCGACTTTGACGATGCTGACGCACAGGGCGAAAAAGATGACAAGGATGAGCACGCCGCTGATGATCCAGAGACTTCTGACGGCATTGATGCCGCAGAGCGTGATGACGGCCAGGGCAACGGCGCCCATGTTGAAGCCCCAGGCGATCTTGAGGGAGGTAGGGGCCTCCTCCTCGGCGCTGATGCCCTTGGTGGAGAGCGTGGCAAGCACCGATGTCATGGGGTCGACCAGGGTGACGAAGGAGATGATGGTCACCACGATGAACACGCACAGGAGCAGGGTGCTGAGCGGGAAGCCCTGCAGGATGGCGATGACGGTGGACTCGAGGCCCTTGGTCTGCACCCAGTTCCAGACGTCGAAGGTGCCGGAAGTCTGGTAGTAGATGGCCAGGCTGCCGAAGGTGTTGCACCAGAAGTACACGAAGCAGGTGGGCGCGAGCACGTTCATGAGCAGGAACTGCCTGACGGTGCGCCCTTTGCCGAGACGGGCCAGGTAGAGCCCGATGGGAGGAGCATAGGCGAAGAAGCAGGCCATGTACGGCACGATCCAGCTGCTGGCCCAGTGGTCCTTGGAGAAGGGACTGTCAACGAGGCAGGACTGCTGGAAGAAGTGTCCCAGCATGTAGCCGAAGGACTCGGTGCCCATGTTGAGGATGTAGATGGTGGGGCCGCAGAAGAAGACGAAGAAGAGCAGGACGAAGAACATCCTGGTGTTCTGCGTGGAAAGGAAGGCCATGCTCTTCTTGAGGCCAGTGGACGAGGAGGCCACGAAAAAGAGCGTCGCAAAGATGCACACGCCGGCATTGAGGGCGAATCCGCGCTCTATGCCGGCGATGTAGGATATCGAGGCGGCCACCATCATGATGAGGGAGGCAATGGAGCCGATGACCGTGCAGCAGATGGAGAAGAGGCAGCAGGTGTGGACGATGTTCTTGAAGGTCCCGAGATGCCTGTGCGGGAGCATGGGAGCAAGGCCGCTCATGATGGACAGCGGCGCCTTGCGGTTGAAGGCCATGAGCGCAAAGCACACGCCACAGGTGGCGTAGAGGCAGTACTGGGCGATGCTCCAGTGGATCTGGGTCTGGGAGAGGGAGAACATGGCCGCATGGTGGGTGCCTGGCTGTATGTCCAGGCCGGCCGGTGGCTGCATGAAGTGGTAGATGGGCTCGCCTATGCCCCAGAAAAGGATGCCGATGCCGATGCCTGAGCACAGGGATATGGCGAACCACTTGGTGACGGTGAAGTCGGGCTTGGCGTAGGGACCGCCGATGCGGATGGAGCCTATGGGCGAAACGATGATGGCAAAGGTGAAGAAGACGGTGATGAAGGAGCCGAAGACGTAGGCCCAGCCCAGATGGTGGTTGATTGCGCCTTGGATCTTGTCAATGACGGCCTGGTAGGATTCGGGGAAGATCATGGCCGTAATGAAGAAGACGGCCACAGCCGCAAAGCTGAGAAAGAAGGGGAGCTTGTCGATTTGCCTGCGTTCTGCCTTGCTGAGCCGATCCTGGGGTGCGGGCTGCTGCACGCCGGGGCGCCAGGGGGCGTCGGCATCGGAGTCAAGGTAGTCGGGAATCTCCTCCTCCATCTTGTCCTCTTCCTCTTCCTCGAGCTGTATGGCCTTCGTGATCTGCACGTGGCTGGCATCGCTGATGGGAAGAACAGGGCCTGCGCCCATGACGGTGCATATGTTGGTGTCGCCGCCTGTCGGTGCCGGCTTGGACTCGGCGGTATCGCCGGCAAAGGTCTGCTTGCTGTCGTTGCTCATGGCCTTCCCCTTGGATGCAGTTGAATGGTGTGTGGGGGCTCCCAGAGGGGGCATGGAGGGATCGGCTTGGCGTGCTGGAGTCCTTCCAGCAGGCGCCTTGGGCTTTGGCGGGAACGGTTTGGCGGGTTCTCGCCAAGGCCCAGAGCGTCTGTGCCTGGCGCCCCAGTCCGGAAAGGGGCATTCCGGACTGGGGAGTCAGGAGTTCAGGGAAAGGCTAGCTTTTCTTCCAGCAGACGGCGTCCATCTCGAGCAGGCAGCCGTGGGCGATTTCGCTTACGCCGACGCAGACGCGCGCAGGGCGATGTTCGCCCATGAAGGCCGCGTAGACCTTGTTGAAGCCGTCGAAGTCGTTCATGTCTTTCAGGAAGACCGTGGTTTTGGCAATGTCGGTGACCGAAAGGCCTGCGGCCTCAAGCTCTTCCATGAGGTTGGCCAGCGTCTGCTTGGCCTGGGCTTCGATGTTGTCGCCGACCACTTCGCCGCTGACAGGGTGGAAGGGAACCTGTCCGCACAGGTAGTACGTGTCGCCACACTGCACGCAGTGGGAATAGGGGCCAACGGTTGTGGCGGACTTGGGTGCATAGAATTTCATGATTGCTCCTTGGACGGGCTGGCCCGCCGCTGTCATGACTGCTTCCTGGGCGGGAGGGCGCTGCGTGGGAACATGCGCCCTCCTGCCATGGGGAACCAAGCTTCGGAGGTTGAGGCTAGATTTCGTTGCCGGCGCGGAATTCTTCCCACATGAGGCGGATGGTGGCGCCGATGGTGGTGAAGGGTTCCGGAGGCAGGTGCTTGGGCGTGGAGATCTTCTGCAGGAAGCGCAGCTCGTCGCTCTGGATGCCGGAAATCCATTCGGCGAGGTAGTGGCCGCACAGGGCGGTCTTGCAGACGCCCGCGCCCTCGCCGGAAGCGGAGCAGTACACGGACGAGCTATGGCGGATCATGAAGGGCCTAAAGTTGAAGGTCATGTTGATCATTCCGCCGTACACGTACTCGAAGTTGACGTGCTTGAGCTCGGGCCAGCGGGCTTCGAAAGCCCTGCGCAGCTTGCCGATGGCCCAGCGGATGCGCTGGTGGGAGGTGGTGCGGGAGGTGCCGTAGGTGAAGCCGTTGCGCACGAAGATGCGGTTGTCGCGGGTCAGGCGCACCGTGGTGCCGGCAGGATGACCGGAGGTGCAGCCCCAGGGCTTCACGCCTTCGAAGGTGTGCATTTCGCGGTCGGTGAACTGGCGGGTGAAGGCGCCGTAGGAAAGCACGGGGCAGAAGATGCGCTTGCAGACGCCGAACTCCTCCATGAAGGGACCGGCGGTGATGATGCAGACGTTGGCGGTGACGCGCTTGCCGTTGAGCAGGTAGATGGTGGCCTGTGAGCCTTCGTCGACGCGCATGACCGGGACGTTCTCGTAGACTTCGACATTCTTGGGCATGACCGTGAAGAGGCCGCGCAGGACGTCGGCAGGGTTAACGAGCAGGGTGCCTGGGGTGTAGAGAGCCTTCTTGTAGTAGTGGGTGCCCGTGCGGCGGGCGAGCTCCTCGCCCTCGTAGATCTTGTACTCGACCTTCATCTTGTCGAGATCGCGGGCCTCTTCCTCCATCATCTTGTAGCTCTTCTCGTTGGCGCAGCAGAGGTACTTGCCGCAGTGGTCCCAGTCGACGTCGATGCCGGAGTCTTCGATGTTCTTCTGGAGGCGGTTGATGATGCTGGTGTTGAGATGGTAGTACATCTCGTTCTCTTCGAACGTGGTGTTGCCCTGGTCGCCGAAGTTGTGGGGCACGTCGATGATGAAGCCCGCATTCTTGCCGGAGTCGCCGTTGCCGATTTTGATGGCTTCAAAGATGGCGATCTTGGCTTCAGGATGGAGTTCGGCGAGCCTGTCGGCCACACCGTAGCCGCCGTAGCCACCACCGACGATCACATAGTCGTAGTTTTCCTTGATTTCCTTGGGATCCAGAAACTGGCAGTTCTTGTAGGAAGACATTTCAAGCCAGCTGTCGCCGGTGGTAGTGGGATAGCGCTTAACGGTTCTCATGGTTTTCTCCCTTTTCTCCTGACGGAGGCATGTATTTTTCGATAGAATGAATTTGATTTCAAAAGCGGGGCAGAAAGTCTGTTCGATGCTGTTGCCGAAGCCTCCTGCCCCGCCGGCAAAAGGCTGGTGCGGCGAACTGCCTAGTCCTGCTGCTTGAGCACGATGCGCGCGTCGGCGACAGCGAGGCCCTTCTCAAGGGCGAAGACTGGGTTCATGTCCACTTCGGCAATGTCGGCAAGTTCGGCCACCATGTAGGAGACCACGCTCACGGCGTTCGAAAGCGCGTCCAGATCGCAGGGCTTCTGGCCTCGCGCCCCCTTGAGCATCCCGAGGCCACGGATTTCGGTGATCATGCGGTCCGTGGAAGGCTTGTTGACAGGCGCCACGCGGAAGGCCACGTCCTTGAGGACTTCGACGAAGATGCCGCCGAGGCCGAACATGACGGTGGGGCCGAAGGTGGAGTCGTGGCTGGAGCCGATGATGCACTCCACGCCGCCGGGCAGCTGCTCGGTAACCAGAATGCCGAAGATGTCGGCACCGGGCTTGTAGGCGGTGCAGCTGGCCATGATTTTGTCGTAGGCCGCCATGGCCTTCTCGGAAGAGTCGATGTTGAGGGCCACGCCGCCGGCGTCCGTCTTGTGGAGGATGTCGGGGGAGACGATCTTCATGACGGCCTTGCCGTTGCACTTGCCGAAGAGTTCGGCGGCCTGCTCTCTGGAGGTGGCAAGGTAGGTCGGAGCGATGGGCATGCCGTAGGCGCGGAGGAGTTCCCTGGCCTCGGTCTCGACGAAGTTGACGCGACCGGAGGCGCGGACCTTGGCGATGATGGCCTGGGCCTTTTCCTTGCGGTCGGCGGGCATGGCCGGGGGCTGGCTCGCCGCCTCCTCCTGGACCTGATCCTTCAGGCGGGAGTACTCGACGAGCATGCCCATGGTGCGGACGGCCTCCTCGACGGAGCCGAAGACCGGCACGCCGTGGTCGGAGATGTAGTTCAGGCTCTCCACGCCCATGGGCTGGTAGATGGAGTGCATGACCACGGGCTTGCTGGACTTGGCGATGCGGTCGGCCATGCTGACGGCCACGTCCATCTCGAGCTTGCGGAACTCCTCGGAGAGGTCGCAGTAGCCGCCGTAAAGGCCGACGAGGACGACGCCGTCGATGTCGGGGTCGTTCAGGAGCACGTCAAGGCACCGGTCGAAGACCCACATGTCGGCTTCAGGAGTGCCGGCGAGGTCGACGGGATTCTTGATGGGGCAACGGGCGGGAAGGATTTCCAGCAGCTTTGCGCGGGTGGCATCGGAAAGAACCGGGGCCTCCATGCCGTACTTCTCGCAGAAGTCGGTCGCCATGACGCCGTGGCCGCCGCCGTCGGTGAGGACGGCGATGCGCTTTCCGGTGGCGGGCTTGCACTTGGCGAAGGCCTCGGCCGCATCAAGCAGATCCTGCGGCGTGTCCACGCGGACCACGCCAGCCTGGCGCAGGGCGGCGTCGAAGATCTTCTCGGAGCCGGCCAGGGAGCCGGTGTGGGAGGCCGCGGCCCTGGCGCCGGCGGCGCTCCTGCCGATCTTGATGGCGCAGATGGGCTTCTCGGTGCAGGTGGACTTGGCGGCCTCGATGAACTGGCGGCCGTCTTCCTCGCTCTCGACGCGCAGGCCTTCCATGTAGAGGAGCAGGCAGCGGGTGGCTTCGTCTTCCTTGACGTAGCGGACGAAGTCCTGGAAGCGGATGTCCATCTGGTTGCCGATGGTGGCCCAGCAGCTGTAGCCCATGCCGCGCTTCTTGGCGCCGATGTTGAGGTCGATGCCGAAGTTGCCGGACTGGAGGATAAGGCTCATGGGGCCAGGGGCGAGGTCGATGATGGAAGCGTTGAGGCTGGGCTTGGCGGAATACATGCCCATGCAGTTGGGGCCCATGATGCGCATGCCGCCCTTGCGGGCGACCTCGAGCATCTTCTGCTCGATGGCCTTGCCCTCGGCGCCGGTCTCGCCGAAGCCGGTGGAGACCACGATTCCGACCTTCACGCCCTTCTGCACGCACTGCTCTATGACGGGCACGATGTACTTGGGCGCGATGGCGATGATGGCGAGATCGACCTCGCCGGGGCAGGCGAGGATGTCGGTGTAGCTCTTGTGGCCAAGGATCTCCTCGCCTTTCTTGTTGACGAGGTAGATTTCGCCCTTGAAGCCGTTTTCATAGAGGCTCTTGGCGGTCCAGTAGCCGTACTTCTTGGTGTCGGACGAGGCGCCGATGAGGGCGACGCTTTTCGGCTGGAACAGCGGTGCAAGATCTGAGGCCATTCTATTCTCCTTGGGTGGGGCTTGCCTGGCTAGGCGGAAGCCTGGACTTCGACAACGCCGAGGGCGATGTCGGGACAGACGACGCCGCAGAGGTTGCACTTGATGCAGTCTTCGGGACGGGCCTGGACGACGTAGTTGTAGCCCTGCTCGTTGAGTTCGCTGCCTATTTCCAGCACCTTCTTCGGGCAGACGGCGACGCACACCCCGCAGGACTTGCAGCGGCGGGATTCAATGACGTGAACTTTGTTCTTGGCTGCCATGGTGTTCCCCCTACACGGCGTCGTAGCCGGCGCGGAAAGCTTTGAGGTTGGGTTCGACAAGCTGGGGCTTCTTGGCGCCCAGCAGCTTTTCGATGACGTGCTCGACGGTCTCTTTCTTGAGCATGCCGGTCTTTTTGACGACCGCGCCCAGCATGACCATGTTGGCGCCCTTGACGTTGCCGAGCTCGACGGCCATGTCGGAGACGGGGAGCTTCACCTGCTCGAAGCCGTCCTCCTGACCGGGATTCTCGACCAGGGAAGAGTTGCAGAAGAGCACGCCGCCCTTGCAGGTGCCTTCAAAGCAGGACTGGTAGGTGGTCTGGCTCAGGCCAACGGCCACGTTGGCGTCCTGCTCGACGATGGGGGAGCCGATGGGCTCGTCGGAGAGGATGACGAAGGCAGTCGAGTCGCCGCCGCGCTGCTCGATGCCGTAGGTCTGGGTCATGACGACGCGGAGGTTTTCCTCCATGGCGCCCTTGCAGACAATCTTGGCGATAAGGGCGGAACCCTGTCCGCCGGAACCGGAAAACATGCATTTGAATAACATGGCTTACTCCACCTCGTCCTTGAACACTTGGGGCTGGAAATAGGGAATCATGCGGTCGCGGAGCCAGTCGTAGGCCTTGAGGGGAGGCATCTTGAGGCCCGTAGGGCAGGGAACTATCATTTCGACGAAGGCGAAGCCGAGGCCCTTGATCTGGCATTCGAAGGCCTTCTTGAGGCTCTTCTTGGCGTGCAGGATCTGCTTGGGGCTGCCTATGGTCTCGCGGGCCAGAAACTTCACGCCAGGCATGGCTCGCATCATTTCGGGGACCAGCAGGGGATAGCCCTGCCAGGAGCAGTCGCGGCCGTTGACGGTGGTGGCGGTCACCTGGCCTTCCAGCGTGGTCGGAGACATTTGTCCGCCGGTCATGCCAAAGACGGTGTTGTTGACCATGATGCAGGTGAGGGGCATGCCTTTGTTGGCCGCGTGCATGGTGTCGCCGATGCCGATGGCGCTGGTGTCGCCGTCGCCCTGGTAGGTGAAGACGATGCGGTCGGGGCGGGCCAGCTTGTAGCCGACCGCGAAGGAGGCGGAGCGGCCGTGGGTGGCTTCGATGGCGTCGATGTCCATGTAGTGGTGGGAGAAGCCGCCGCAGCCGATGCCCACGATGGAGATGGCGCGTTCGCGAATGTCGAGCTCCTCGATGCATTCCGCCACGAGGCGGGTCACGACGCCGTGGCCGCAGCCGGGGCAGTAGCTGGTGAGCTTGTCGAGGTTGAGCGTCTGTCCGTATCTTTCTTTCAGGCTAGCCATGGCTTATTCCCCCATCAGGCGGCTGGTCTCGGCGATCATCTCGCGGAGCGTATACATGGGCGTGTCGCCGCCGGTCTTGCCGAAGAAGTGGACCGGGAGGCGTCCATTGACGGCGAGGCGGACGTCGTCGACCATCTGGCCGTGGTTCATTTCAATGACGAGAATCTGCCTGCAGCTTGCAGGGAGCTTCTCGAAGGCCTTGTCCGGGAAAGGCCACAGGGTGACGGGGCGGATGCATCCGACCTTCTTGCCGTCGGCACGCATCTTCTTGACCAGATCGCGGCACATGCGACCGTGGATGCCGAAGGCAACGACGATCATCTCGGCGTCCTCGATGGAATCCTCCTTCCACATCTGCTCCTTCTCGCGGATCACCTCGTACTTGGCGCGCAGGCGCTCGTTCATCTTGTAGCCGTCCTCGTGGGCGTAGGAGCCGGTGATGAGGGCACGCTTGGGATGGTACTCAGTGCCCGTGTACTGCCAGCCTGAGACGTCGAACTCGGCGGAGTAGTCGTGGTAGTCCGGCACGGTCGTGGTCTCGGTGGTCTGGGCGGTGACGCCGTCGATGACGAAGAGCACGGGGGTGAGGTAGGTGTAGGCGAGCTTCACGGCGTGGGGCATGAGGTCGGCGATTTCCTGGCCTTCGCAGGGGGCGAGCACCGGGACGCGGTAGTCGCCGTGGCCGCCTCCACGGGTGGCCATGTAATAGTCGGACTGGGCGCCCACGATGTCGCCGTCGCCGGGGCCGACGCGCATGGAGTCGAGGATGATGCAGGGCAGGTCCGCGCCGCACATGAAGCCGATAGCTTCCTGCATAAGGTCAAAGCCGGGGCCCGACGTGGAGGTGGCGACAAGGGTGCCGGTGCAGGCGGCGCCGGCAACGGCGCTGGAGACGGCGAGCTCGCTCTCCATCTGCATCATCTTGCCGCCGTACTTGGGCAGGATGACGGCCATGCGCTTCATGACGTCGGTGGCGGGGGTGATGGGGTACGCGAAGTGGTACTTCACGCCGCAGCGGGCCAGGGATTCCGCGAAGGTCTCCGTGTTTTTGCAGAACAAGGTTTCAGCCATACGCACCTCGAATGGCGCTTGGGCGCCTTCCGTGTTTGAGGTTGTTTAAATACCAAATTACGGTATTAAATACCACTAAAACAGAGAAACGAAAAATTAACCAAGAATTTTGTAGGTCAGGGAGTTAATTTCATATTATGGTACTATATACCATATTTTAGGGAAACCAAACTGTCCAGAAATTGCTGTCAACACGTTTTACGACGCTTAACTTTTCCGAAGAGCTCCCGGAGCCAGTTACCTTGAAGCCTATAAGCTTGGCATCGTGGCGCCGGATGAAATTTTGTATTGTGGTACGCTGTACCGCGTTTTTGGGGAAGCTATGCTACCCGCCAGTTCCTGTCAATAAGTTTTTCATTTTTTTCTCCGGAGTGCTTCCAGTTCCAGTTTCCAGGAAGGCTTCCATCCAGCCGTCTCAGGAGTTGGAAAGAATAAAATTTCGTATTATGGTATTTCGTACCGTGTTTTGGACCCTATGCCTTCCCCTGTTTCCTGTCAACTAAATTTTCTAATTTTTTCTCTCTCCGGACGGAGCACGCCCGGCAACGGTCTCTCTGAGCCATTGGCATACGCCGGAGAAGAGCCCTGTACACAGACATGATGCGACGTGCCGGCCGGCAAGCTTGAGCGGGCCCCCGCAGAGGCTGGCGTCCGCGCATGGATCATGGGGGGCATGGCAGGCGTCAACAGTCTCCTGCAACCGCTCTGACGGGCCCACCCTTGGCATTCTGCTCCGGCGTTTCAGCAGAAGCGCGACCCCTGTGGCGGACAATGACGCTGTCCCTGCCTCCTCCGCTCACTGCCGGTGACGGCCCCACCGTCGTCATGAACAGCAAGCCGAACATATCGCCGGCCTGACTGAGTCACTGGCTGGAAGCTTCCGGCATTTCCTTGCAAGTTCCCCCAGGTTCTATGCCAGAACGGCTGTCCATGATGGTGTCAGGCCGTCGCCCGCCCTGGTGCATGCTCCGCCGCCTTGCCATGGAGATGGAAATTACGGCCCAGGAATCTGCGATTCCGGGAGACATGACTGCCCGAAGTTGTGGGTACAGCTTACTGGCACAAGACGGAGACTGGGGCGTCCTCGAGCTGAATCGGAGGAGTGCTCCGCTTTTTTTTAGGAAAGTCATTGACAGAAAATCCGGTACGACGTACCGTACCCAAAACACGGTACATAGTACCGTAAAATGGTATAAGAACAAATCTCCGGAGAAGCGGTACAGCCGCTTGCGGAGCCACCTTTTTAACGGAGGACACTATGTCCAGCACGCTCGTTTCCTATGAGGACGCCCCCGTCCAGGCGATTCAAAGAAAAGTCGCCAGAGGCACGTACATGGGGCAGATAACCGACGGCTTCATTCTCGGCATCGTCGGCATCGCCCTCTCCTACGCCCAGAAGCCCCTCAACCTCGATCCTTTCTGGATGGGCGCCATCGGGTCGGCTATGATGTTCGGCATCTTCTTCGGCTCCACCATTGCCGGTGCCATCTGCGACAAGATCGGACGCAGGCCCGTCTTCATGCTGACGATGCCCGCCATCATCCTGCTTTCGCTGGCCCAGTTCCTCATGTCCGACCCCTTCGTGCTCTTCTGCACGCGCTTCTGCCTCGGCATGATAGTCGGAACGGACTACACCTCCGGCATCGCCCTGCTCAACGAGTGGGCGCCCGCCGAGAAGAAATCTCCCTGGCTCGCGTGGCTGCTCATCATGTGGACCATAGGCTACTGCATCGCATACATCTGCGGCTTCTTCATTGAAGCCATGGCCAAGAGCCTTGGTGACGAAGTGTGGCGCTACGTCATCATTTCCTCTGCCGTTCCCGGCATCATCGCCCTCCTCGTCCGCTTCGGCACGCCTGAGTCGCCCAAGTGGCTCGACTCGAAGGGCCGCTCCGACGAAGCCCTGAAGATTGTCCAGCAGCATGTCGGCCCGGACTACGGCCTCGCCGTGCCCGACGAAAAGCCCGCCTCCACCTCCTGGTTCGCGCTCTTCGCGCCCAGCCAGTGGCGCAAGACTCTGGTTTCCGGCATCTTCTTCTTCGCCCAGGTGCTTCCCTTCTTTGCCATCTCCATCTTCATCCCCATGGTGCTTGCGGGACTCCATGTCGAGAATCCCCACGCCGGTGGCGTTGCCTACAACGTGGTGACCCTTGTCGCCGTCTTCATCGGCCTGCCCCTGGTCTCCCTCCTCTCCCGTCGGTTCTACCTCGCCTTCACCTTCTGGGCCTCTGCGGCACTGCTCGTCGTTCTCATTGTCTGGAAGAGCATGCCTCCGCAGCTGCTCCTCGTCGTCGTCTGCGCCCTGGCCTTCGTGCTCTCCCTTTCTATCGTCCTCGAGTTCCTCTACCCCGCTGAGCTCTTCCCCACGGAACTGCGCGGCTCCGGCGTCGGCCTGACCATCACCATCTCCCGCTTCGGCGCCGGCGGCGGCACCTTCCTGCTGCCCATCATCACCGCCAATTGGGGCATCGACGCCTCCCTGTGGGTCTGCTGCGCCGCTCTGGTCTTCGGTGCCGTCATCTGCCAGATGTGGGCCCCCGAAACCAATCCCCGCTTCATGAAGAAGAGCGCCTAGCTTTTTCGCCTGCCTTGAGACGGGGCCCTGCGAAGCTCCCCTGCCTTGAGGCAGGCATCGCACAAGCCATGGCCATTCCCTCTCTTGTGGCTAGGGCTTCTCAGCTGGAAAAGCACGCTTTCCAGCCTGAGCGGGCCGCCGGTGCGGCTGGCGGCCCGCCTTCCTCCCTTCTGTCGCATTCCTTAGGCTGCCCCTTTCTGCGGACGGTCCGGAGTCCTGGAAATGCCCCGCTTTACTCACCTTGCCCGGCATTCTCCAGAGGCATCTCCGGGGCGCCGAGCCGCCACAGCCCAAACGGCAGAAATCCTCATGCATGACTCCAGCATTCCCCTCTGCCCTGCGCCATAGATGCCCGGCGCAGGGCTTTTTCCCATCCCTTTCAATCCCCATCCTTCCATAGGGAGGTTTCCATGAAACAACTCGTCACCCTCGCTCTCGCGACGGGACTATGCCTCTCCTGCGCCACTGGCGCCGGAGCCATCGACTTTCAGGCCAAAGGCCAATGGTACATGGGCTTCATCGGTGGCCAGAGTAGCCTCGTGAGCCGCGCAAGGGACAACGGCAGATACCAGAAGGCCGACGGCAGGGACAAGTTCTACGCCGAGCAGCGCATTCGCCTGCAGATCGACGCCGTGGCCTCGGAGTCGCTTTCCGGCACCGTCTACTTTGAAATCGGCAACACCCGCTGGGGTCATGCCGCTTCCGGAGGCGCACTCGGCGCAGACGCGAAGATGGTCGAAGTCAAGCGCGCCTACGTCGACTGGGCCGTGCCGGACACCGATCTTTCATTCCGCATGGGCATCCAGGCCCTGACCTTCCCCAATGCGGCATGCGGCTCCGCCATCGCGGACGACGATGCGGCCGGCGTGTCGTTCAGCTGGAAGTTCAGCGAGAACGCCAGCCTCATCGGCATGTGGGCCCGTCCCCTCAACGACAACTACACCAGCATCGGCGAAGCCGGAACCGGCAACGACAAGAACAATTTCCTTGACAACTTCGACCTCTTCATGCTTGGCGTGCCCCTTGCCTTCGACGGCGTCGAGGTCACGCCCTGGGTCATGTACGGCCTAGTTGGGCAGAACGCCTTTAGGGAGCATCCCCACTACGCCCTCGACTACACCATGTCCGCCTTCTACAGCGACCGCTGGATGCACCGCTGGGGCACGGACGCCGCCGGCAACCCCGTTGAGCTGAACGGCTTTGGCCGCAAGGGCAAGGCTTGGACGAGCGCCTTCTGGGCTGGCCTGCCAGTCAAGCTGACCCTCTGGGATCCGCTCAGCATCGAGTTCGACGTCAACTACGGCTACGTTGAGGGCGTCGGCAGGGGAACCATCATGCGCAGCGACGGCAGGCAGAGGCGCTACGACACCCGTCGCGAGGGCTGGCTGGCCAAGGCCCTCGTCGAGTACAAGATGGACTGGGGCGTGCTTGGCCTCTTCGGCTGGTACGGTTCCGGCGACGACGGCAATCCGTCGAACGGCTCGGAGCGCATGCCCTCCGTCTCCCCCTGCGCTTGGTTCACCTCCTTCTTCGGCGGCGGCAACCTCGACTGGCCCTCCAACGGCTACTTCACCGAGCGCAACCTCTCTCTCTCCGGCACCTGGGGCATAGGCGCCCAGATCCGGGACGTGAGCTTCGTCGACGACCTGAAGCACACCTTCCGCGTGGCCTGGTGGGGTGGCACCAACTCCCCCAAGATGGCCAAGTACGCCAGCGGTCCGGCCCGCTTCGACTCCAACTGGGGCGAGGCCAGCTACACCGCCAATGAGCCTGAAGTCTACCTGACCACCAGCGACGGCCTTCTCGAGTTCAACCTCGTCAACTCCTACAAGATGTACGACAACTTCGAGGTCAACTTCGAACTTGGCTACGTGGTCAACTTCGTCGACCAGAGCACCTGGCGCAAGGCAAACAACTTCTCGTCGTCCGCCTTCAGCAAGCAGGACGCTTGGAAGGCCCAGCTCATCTTCGCCTACACCTTCTAGACCAGTCTCCTTAGGCACAGGTCCATCGGGGGGCCTAGACCGGAGAGAGCCGCGAAACCACGGCACGGGATGCGGCTCTCTTTTTGCGTTCCCTGACGCGGGTAGGAATGGCGTGGCCTTCCTGAATGCACGATGGCGAGCTGCAGGAACATGCCCTTGGCGAGGCGGTTTGCGTAATCGCCGTCAACCCGGGTGCATTCCGAGGCTGCGGCGGCCTCCTCCACGATGGAGGCGAGGAGGACGGCGACCTTCAACTCGTCGCGGGAGGGCTTGCCGGAAGGCCAGATTTTCTGGGCATTGCGCCAGAAGCTGTCCACCATGCATCCAGCCGCCCCCTTGCCTGGACCCCGTCCAAGGGCTGCCACCTCGAGCAGGGTTTCAGCAGACAGGCGTCGTGCTCGCTGCCGCCACGCATATCGGTCAGGTGCCAGCCTGCCCTGGGTCCTGCGGTCACGGGCCTTCCTGCTCCCTCCCCTACTGCTCCCCTGAGCGAGTAGAGAAGTTCATTCGGTTCCGGGTTTGAGTAGACGGAGAAAGGCTCCGTAGGCGTACCTTTGCCTGTAGGGCCGTGCTCGTTGCCGGCTTCCGGAGGCGATCCTACCCTTCCGCAACCTCCTGCCTGCGATTCCGCAACAGGATATGGTCCACGCCGTGCTTTCGAGCATCCTCTAGCGAGATCCTTCCGGCGATTGCCACGACGCGCCAGGCGCCCCACGCCCGCTCTGCCGCCATGTCGCCGGGCGGAAATTCGGCGACGTTCCGGGCCGCCATCTCCAGCGACGCCTAGGTGAAGGCTTTCCGAGCCACCCATACGGCCACACTGCACAGATCCTCGCTTTTCAGCGTCTCTGACACGATCCAGTGCCTTGCCCGCCCCCACACGGTCTCAAGGCAGAGCTTCGGGGGCTTCAGCGCCTCCGTGACACCCTTGAGGGCCCAGCCGTCGTCACGGACGGCCTTTGCGCAGAACCCGCCGTCTTGAACGTATCTGGCACCCAACACAGGGAGAGGCCACACTCGCGGACCACCACCGGGGCCTCGACAGCATTCGTGATCGCGGTCATCGCTGTCCTCCTCCGGGCAGAGCTCCCGCCGAACCGCCGGCGGAACGAGATCCCCGTATTCGGCGCTCCAGCGCCCGCCGTCCGCGACCAGGGTCAGCTGGCATACCTCCGCCGTACGGAGAGCCTCCGGCACCTCTTCCAGCGTCCAGAGCCCGCACTTCTGCGCCGCGACCAGGCACAGCTCCGCGTCTTCAGCGCATCCGGAACTTCCCAGATCGCCATGTCGTCCGCATTGACGACCGCCAGGCACAGCTTCCACGACCTAAACCTGGCGATACGTGCCGGAGCGTTCCCAGATCGCGGACTGCCTCCCGGCACAACGCCTCGTCTTCAGCGCATCCGGAACGAATTTCAGAGTGCGACCGCACTCTCTGACGGCCTCGGCGCAGAGGTTGGGCGTGCGCATGGCAGGAGGCACGTCTTCAGGGATCGTCCAGCCTGCCGGCATGCGACGAGGGGGAGCTCCAGCGTGCGACGTCGCTCCGGAACTTAGCGCAGTGCTCAGCCTTTCTCCTGCACGGCAACCAAGCAGCCCTCCGGCGACCTCATGTCTTCCGGCACGTCCCGCAGGGCCAGGCCGTCCTGCCGGACGGCGATGAGCACCACTTCCGCCGTTCTGATCTTCTGTCGCATGCAGCCTCCCCGGCAGGCTTGGCCCGCCTTTCCCCTGTCCTTGCGACGGCAGGCGCGGCACGGGCAATGCAGGGGATTCTTCCTGCGTCCGGCTGGATCGGCAGAGGCCGGCAGTAGGATGGGATGGAGGAGAAGAATCGACGCTTTGCTTAAGGTACGGCCGCGGGTTTCGGTGCAGTTTCCGAAGGAAACTGTGCCGATGCCCGTCGGCACAGGGGGGCGCGGGGGGATAACCCCGCGAAGGCAGTCTTTAAAAGCTGTAGAATCCGCGGTATTCGTCAGGATTCTGCGTGTCGACGATCCACAGCGCCATGGAGCGGACCCGATTCAGAAAATGGATCATGTCTCCGCACGCATCCTCTCCCCAGTCGCTGAACTCGCCAGCCCTGCATCGCTCCAGCATCGAGGACGATTCCCGAAATACGGCAGGCCAGTCCTCCCGCGTGTACCGGGGACCGCCGGCATCGACGCTGAAGCTGATCACGCTTGAAAGCAGCCACCCGCTGCGGAGCGGGGTGCCACTGATTTGGCTCCAGTGACAGAGATAGCCGTCGTCCCAGCCTGGCGGGAACGTTAGCAGGCACCTCTCGTCGAAGCGCAGCAGCGCATTGCACGCGACGTTCCAGAGCTGCTGGGCGCGGGCCCGTTCGCATTCCGGAGCCTTTTCCTTCCGCATCCTGTCCAGCCGGCTCTGGAGCCTCCTGCTCCAGTCCTCGAGCCTGTCGTAGACGTGCCATCTGTCCGCGCGTCCGCGGACCACCCAGATGTCAATGCCCATTCTACTCCTCGTCGCACACGGTCTCCATCAGCGGCCCCGACCCCGTGGCCGCTTCGCAGATTTCCGCCGTGCGCATCGCCTCCGGCACCTCCGCTAGCGCCCAGACGCCGGCATCCTGCACAGCCGCAAGGCAGATCTCCGGCGTCTTCAGCCTTTCCGGCACGTCCCGGATCGCCATGCCGTCCGCCTTGACGGCGGCCAGGCACAGTTCCCGCGTTCTGAGCGCCATCGGCACGTACTGGAGCGTCCATGGATCGCGGACTGCCGTCAGGCACAGCTCCTTTGTCTTCAGCGCCTCAGGCACGTCCTTGA
>JAEEPQ010000084.1 GCA_016284885.1 Desulfovibrio sp. | reverse complement strand
CCCCCAGAGCAGAAGTACGCGCTCAGGCACATTGTTGCCACGATGATGGTCGGGGAAGGTCACGACGTGGCCGCAGTGGCCGCAAATCTGGGGCATTCAAGCCCGAAAAATACGCTGAACACCTATGCCCATTCTTTGCCCAACGCGCAGAAGCCCACCAGCTCCGGCCTTGGTGCGCTTTGATGCCACCTCGACAATATGGACAAAGAAAAATCAAAGGGGCAGCGGGAAAACCCCATCCCGCAACTCCAGAACGGTCGCGCCCCCGCAGGCAAGCTCGCCGTGCGGGGGCGTTCCCGTCAATTCGCTTCATTCGGGAACCTGGGTCTCTTTCAAGACACGCTACCCGCGATCGTGGTGGTCATGCCCGCAACCGCAGGCGCCATGGTCGTGGCCATGGTCGTGGCCATGATGATGGTCATGCCCGTGGTCGTGTCCGTAGCCGCAGGCGCCATGGTGGTGGCCGTGGTGGCCATGTTCGTGGTCGTGCCCACAGCCACAGGCATCGCCTTCGGCCGAGGGATCCTTGAGGCCGTCGAGGGCCATGTGGCGACCAATTTCGAAGGCCTTGCGCAGATCGAGAGGGAAAAATTCCTCGCGACGACGCTGCTTTGCCTTCTCGTCGAAGCAGGGCGCCACGTACTCGCTGTAGTCGGAGAACTGCAGGGTATCGTAGCACCAGAGGGTCTGGGGCGTGGAAAGAATATTCCCGACAAAGCGCTCCATGAGGCTCAGGCGCTGGGGGAGGCCCCACTGCTCGGCCTGAGCCTCGGTCACGTTCATGGCGTAGAAGAAGGCCGTGGGCATGCGCTTGGGCGCAATGGACGTACCCTTGCCATCGTAGACAAGGTAGGGGAAGAGCAGGCGTTCGAGGAAGCTGCGCATCTGACCCGAGAGGTCCATAAAGTAGATGGGGCTGCCGAAGATGATGCCGTCGGCCTGGGCGAGCTTTTCCAGCAGCGGACTAAGCTCGTCCTTGGCGCCGCAGCGACCGTAGAAGGGGCCGTCCTTCTTCTTGCAGGCAAAGCAGCTCTTGCAGCCCGTGTAGCTCAGCCGGTAGAGGTCGATGATTTCGGTTTCCGCGCCGGCGCAGGCGTTCTCCACGCCCTCCATGGCCCACTTGAGCAGGCGCGCCGTGCTCCCCTTGGGACGGGGGCTGCCGTTGATGCCGTATATTTTCATGCTCATTCTCCTCTTCATGCCTGCAAGGCGCACGCGCCCTGCCCCTGGCGTTCTTTGCTGGACCGAAAGCCACCCGAGCCAAACCTGCACTGAGGCCAGCACGGCGCCTGTCTCCGGACAGCAGTCAGTGTAGGGGGCCGCCTGGCGGGGGTCAAGGCGAGGGGCAACCGGCGCTGCAGACTCTGCCAGAGCGGGACCGCAGGGGGAAGCCGGCAAGGACGCGCCGGCAGGGCCTGCCTAGAAAAACGAACAGTAGAAGGCCACCCAGAAGGGGACCGAGAAGTCGAGCACCATGGCGTGGAGTATGCACACGAAGGCCCAGTCCATGCCGAGCGTACGCACGAGCACGGGGAAGGTAGTGTCCATGGTCGTGCAGCCAGCCATGCTGATGACGGCGTGGCCCGGCAGGAACTTCACGGCAAAGGGGATGAGCACGAGGGCTATGGCCTCACGCAGGATGTTGCTGATGAGGGCGACCGTGCCGAGCTCGAGATGGCCGGCCTGGGAGATGAGCACCGAGGAGAGGGAGTAGTAGGCAAAGCCGGCTCCCACGGCAAGGCACTGCCAGACGGACCAGGTCAGGACGAGGGCGCAGGCCGCCGCGCCGAGAAAGGTGCCGACCGTCGTTGCAAGGGGAAAGAGCAGGAGGCGGGGCGAGAGGGATCGCAGGATGGCGCGCAGCCTGTCCCCTGATCCCATGCCGATGCCGATGGCGAGCATGAGGGCAAGCAGCAGGCCTATGCAGGCCTCGTCCGTCACCCAGCCCTCAGGCAGGACATGAAAGACGCCCGAAACTATGCCAAGCACGAAGAAGCCCACGATGATCAGGCTTGCCTTCACCGGATCCCTCCAGGAGCGCTTTCGTCTTTCCTGCCGGAAGCGTCGTCACAATCGGCTGGACGGCCCTTTCCTGACGGCGCAGCGCACGCCTTGGATCTGGCTTCGGCACAGGCCTTGGCGCCTCCCTTGAATCCGCCTTCCGGCGAGGGCAGGAAACGGCCGATCAGGCAGACGCAGAGCACCGAGCCCACAATGGTCGCCCCAGCCAAGAGCAGAGCCTGGAGTCCGAGCGTGGGCAGATTGGCCATGAGCTCGGCGTTGCCGCCCGTGACATAGCCCATGGCGAAAAGCAGCGCGCAGACGATGGGCATGAAGAGCCTGTCGGCAAGCTTTGGGAGGGCCGTGCGCTTGAGGAGCAGACCAAGGGCAATGCCGATGAAGATGCAGGAGATGGGCAGGAACATGGAGGCTCGCTTGCAGTGCTGGAGAACGGAGAAAGGGCGAGGTGACTGCAGGGGGTGTACGGCACGGGAGGTCGGGCCGTCAAACGCCCGCAGGCGAAAGGGGAGAACGGGGCGAAGAACGCGACGCGAGGCTGTGCAGTCCTTGCGCGAAGGGCAGAGGAAACCCTACCGCTTCCCTGCCCTGCCTGCCATGCCCGGCAGGAGCTCAGCTTGCCCCTTTGCGGACGTCCTGAAGCGTGAAGGATCTGCGAGGCACGAGAGAAAGGAAGAGAAGGGGTGAAGCGCGCCCCCCCCCAGTTCCCTTGATCTCACGGCTGCGCCCCCTTCAAGAAGAAGTGCTGGCAACCTCACCAAGGGCACCACTCCCGGCGGGAATGCTGGCAGAAACGCTGGCTGGGAGGGATGGGCCTTGGCCGCCTGCGATCTGCCTCAAGCATCGCTGCGGAGCGCAGCCAGCCTGCTAGCAAGGCAGAGGCTGGCTCGGGAATGCGTTGCATCTACGAAGAACGCCTTGGCATGGTTTTGCCTGCCGGCTGACAGAGGCATAGATGCATTTTCAGCGCCGGTTTGAAACCGCCAGGCAGAAGAGCGGCAAGAAACGCCTGCCCTGGCCGGCCTGCGCAGAAAAGGGCCGAGGTCGCCTCCGGCCAGCCAGAAAGAACGAGCAAGCGGCCCGCGACGGCCGGAAACGTCGCATTCATGAACAGCACCATGCACAGTGCCATGGACAGCACCAGGGACAGCGGCAGAGACAGCATCAGAAACAGCGCCGCTGACGCCCCGGCGCAGGACTTCAACGCCCAGCCCGAACCCCTTTGGAACAAGATCGACGAAGAAGCGTACGCCAACGCCCTCTCAGATCCCGACGACATCCCGCCCCTGACGAAGCGGCAGATCAGGAATTGCGTGCCCCTGCGGATCATGCCGGGCGAAACCAAGATGGAAAGGCTCCGCTACGCCAAGGCCCTGTGCCAGGCGCGCGCGAAGTGGCTGAAGCGCAAGCAGGCGAGACGTTCGGAAGCGCACCCCAGTCAGGAAGCCATGACGGGAGAGGCGAGATGCCAGTCCTTGCGCCAGCCTGCAGCAGGAGCACCCAGACTGACCAGCTGCACTGGTTCTCCATGCCGGGACCGGACGGCGTCTGCTGGCACATCGCCACCCCCGCTGCTGGCGGATGTCGCAGCGCTGCCCAACGGCTCAGGACCGCAGGACTTTCCAGAGCCGCGGGACTGAGCCCCCCTGCCAAGGGGCAGAAGCTAGAACGTCCCGAGCGGAAAGGGAGGACAGGCAAGCACAGTCACTGTCTCCACGTCCGGGTCTTGCGGTGCTGGGGCTGGCCGCTTCCTGGGAGCCTTCGCCTTCGCAGCCTCGAAGGCCTGCCTGACCAGGGGCAGGGCCCGTTCGAGCTCGCTGTCGTCGGCGATGCTGACCCGCCATTCGCCGCTGGCTTGATGTCTTTTGCCGGCAAGGCATTCGGCCAGACCGTCCGGATCATCCAGTTCGCCGCGCTTCAAGTTGAGGACGAGCCTCAGCTTCAAGCCCTGCGGGGAGACGGAGACGAAGGTGTTCCCGTTCACGGCAAAGGCCATGTACGTTCTGCTGGTCCTGATCGAGACGGCACTGGGTGCACCCCATGGAAAGAGACGCTCCCTGAGCCTCAGGACGAGGAGCCAGATGCAGGGAGAGTGGCCGGCGAGCCAGGCCCGCTCCTCGGGAAAGAGGGCGTAGGCTCCCCCAGCCGGGGAAGCCGCGTCTTCAGGCGCAGAGGACGGCACGGAAGGGGAAGGAACGGACAAGGACAGCCTCCTGTAAAAAGGTATGGAGGCCGTGATATGCCGCACGGCAGGGGTGGTCAACACCGGGGGCGCATCGCAGAAGCCTGCAGGCGGGACAGGACGGAGCCCCCTGTTCTCTGGCCCGCACTCAGCTTCAGGAATGCTGGAATGTCTGAAGTTCTGGGTGCAGCTGAACAAGGCGGAGAGGGCCGGCCAAAGACGACAGAGGATGAGACTTTTCGACCTGAACCTTGCCTTTCGTCCGCACGGGGGCGCAGAAGGCTTGGCCTGCTTTCTACCCTGACTCGGCCCCGCCCTGCTCCAGGCGGGGCTAGCCTACCGCTGCCGGCTCAGCCCTCCTGCTCTCCGGCTCTGATCCGCGCGGCCGCCTTGCGGGCAATGCGCAGGAGTTCGTCCCTTCCGGCCAGCCCTTCTATCCAATCCTCGGGGATTGAATCCCTGCCCCAGCAGAGGGCGGCTGCCGCGCCGGCAACGCAGGCCGTGGTGTCGGCGTCCCTGCCGAGCGATGCCGCCTTCAGCACCGTCTCCGCGTAGCTCTCCGAGTTCAGGAGGCACCACAGGGCGGCCTCCAGCGTATGCACGACAAAGCCGCCGCTCTGGATCGCCGGCTCGGGGACGTACCGCAGGCCACCGTCCAGAACGCGACCGAGCTTCGCAAGAACTTCGCCTCCAATAAACGGGAAGCCGTTCGCGAAGTCGTCGCAAAGGCGCCTGTAGCCGGTATCTCTGTCCCAGCCAAGGCTCAGGAGCCGGAGGAACTCCTCGAAGACAAAGCAGCAGGCGCAAGCCAGCGGATGGGCGTGCGTCAGCGAGGACGCCCGCCGGACGGCCTTGAACCTGGCTTCAGGATCCTTCACGCCCAGCAGGGCTGGAACGACGGGTGCGATGCGCATGAGGCTGCCGTTGCCGTTGTCGTACTCGCCCTTTCCTCCTGCCTGTTCCGGTACCACGCCATGTCGCATGCGCCCTATGGCCGCCCGCGTGGCGCCGCCCACGTCGAAGACGTTCCCGCGGGCCGTGAACTTCCCCTTGTAGAGCCAGTCCTGGAAGTTCTGGCCGGCCTGCTGCGCATCGAAGCCGCCGGGCAGGAGCGCATCAGCCAAGGCCAGCGCAAGCGCCGTGTCGTCGGACCAAGTCCCCGCCGGCTGGCCGTGCCCTCCACCTCCCTGCAGAGGCTTCGCCTCGAAGGTTCCGCGCTTCATGAATTCGAACGGCACGCCCAAGGCGTCTCCCACGGCGAGGCCGAGCAGGATCGTCTCCATCAGGGGCTCCATATCCGGAGAGGACGCCACGGGCAAGGCTCCTGCTCTTGACTCCGCATGGCCGGCTTCGTCGATCTCGCGGAGGCGCTTCAGCCACGCGACCATGGGAACGTCCCTGAGTTCGTGCTCCAGCATCGCCCCGCCCGAAGAGTGGTACTCCGCGCGTATGCAGAAGATGATCAGCGCCATGACCTGCGCATCGCCGAGCGAGGAGACGAAGGCTTCGTCGCCCCATCGGCGCCGCGCGTCCTCCTTCAGAAGGCCGGCCTCCTCCAGCACCCGGAAGTAGTCGACGAACGCCCTGTCCCTGTGCTCCGCAATGAACCTGCCAAACGCGCCCAGAAACTCGCCGGCGATGCTGCCGCCTTCCTCCGTGCCAGGCTCCAGTTCCTGCAGCCGCTGCAGCTTCGGAATAAACGCCGTCAGCGCACCGTATTCCCCACCAGCTTCCGGCATGGAGCTTTCTGCCAGCCTTCCTGTCTCTGCGCCGGCCACGGCTCCTTCCGCTCTGGGGGCCTGTCCGCTGCCGAAAGCTCCGGCTTCGGCATCGTCAATCTCCTTGAGCCTGGCCAGCCACTTCGCCATGCGTCCATCCTCGAGGCAGCCCAGAAACGCGCCTTCGCAGAAGCGGTCTGCACGCAGGGCGCAGAAGATCAGCGCAGCCACGGCCTGAGCGCCGAGGGAGGAGACGTCGGCGATGCCCATATTGACGCCGGCGCGCTCGAGCACGCCGAGGTAGTCGTTGAGGCCAAGGTCTCTGCGCTCTTTCCCGAAGTCTGAGATGGCCCAGCGTAACTCGTCCGAGATGGCGGCGTATCTGACGAAGGGCATTTGACCGGGGCGATGGACCCATGTGCCGAAGTCCGCGCCCTGAAGCCTCGGCAGGAAGTCCGTCAGCGGCCTGAACGACTTCCTGCGGGCCTTCGCCGCCTCGTACGACTGCCGGACCAGCGGCAGCGCCGCGTCCACGTCCGCCCCGGACGAGGCGTCGATCCGGCAGGCGCCGGGATCATGCTCTGCGGCGACGTCGGCAAGGCCGGCAGGATCGTCCAGATCATTCTTCTTCATGCGCAGGTAGAGACGCAGCTTCTCATGCTCGAAGCAGTCCACCGAGAGGAACAGCTTCCCGTCCACCGAAAAGAAGACGTACATGCTGAGCACCTCAATCCTCACGCCACCGAAGGCGAGGACGGCATCTTCGAGTCTGGCGTACAGCGCGGCTGCGGGAGCATGCTCAGGGAAGGCGGGTTTGACAGGCTCCATGGCTTCCTGGGCTCCGGAGCCTTCCACGCCGTCCTTAGCCAAGTCCTTCCCCTCCTGCGTCACGGCGGAGCGCATCCCTTCGAAGGTCCGCTGAGAATCCTCCTCGGCCTCCATAGCGAGGCTCGGCGCCTCCATGCAGGGAGCAAACAGTTCACGTTCTTCTTCAGGGCTGAGGAGGCGTGCCTCTCCCCCTCTCCCAGTCTCCTCCTCCACAGCGACGTCCCCGGAGGATCCGTCCAGCTCCGCCTGCGCAGATCTGGCGAACTTCAAGACAAGGCCCTTCAGGCGGAGACTCATGGCGCAGAGCCAGTCGAAGGCTGCGCCCCACGAGGACTCGTCCTCCGGCTCGATGCCGCGCTGGACGTAGAGACGGCAGTCCTTGACGTCTTCTCGCCAGATGACTTCACCGGCGTCCGGCTCCAGCACGTTGAAAACTTCTACTTTGCGCGCGCAGAACGCTCCGAACAGATCCTTGCAGTCAAGGAAGTAGAGCGCAGCCTTGACGCACTTCTTCAGGGCCGAGAAGCTGAGGTGGATCCAAAGGGAAGAGACGCCGATGCCAAGCTCGTAGAAACTCTGCGCGCAGGGCTTCCTGAAGCTGAAGGCCGCCGCCATCTCCGCTTTGCCGGCCGCGTGGGCGCAGAACGCTTCCCAGAACCTGAGCCTGAGCGCCTCTCCAGACTTGGGCTCCGGCTTCAGGGGCATTGTCTGGACGCCATCGAACGCCTGTCGGACCAGAGGCATGAGCGCCTCCGCGCCGGCCGCGTTCTCGGCGAAGGCCTTGAACTCGCCCACGCCACAGGGGCTGGCGCACAGCATCAGGACCGCGAGGCCGTCCGGATCGTCCAGAGCCCCAGCCGGCACGTCCAGGTAGATCGTCAGGTGCTTCTTCTGCGACTCGCAGGCGAGGAAGCGCCTGCAGCCTGCCGAGAAGAAGGCATAGTTCCGGCCAAACGAGAGCGCAACGCCGTCCAGCGCGAGGACACGCCGCTTCAGCGCTGTCCAGGCGGCCTGCACCTCCTGCGATGCGCCCGCAAAGAACGCCCTGTCCTCATCCTCAAGGCGCGGCTTGTCGGAAGCATAGAGCCTCAGCCTGCCCAAGGCGCCGTTGACAGCAGCAATGGAAAACAGGACGTCGTAGGCGTCCTCGGCGGACATGTTGAAGAACTCCCGGGCGCGCGGCTTGCCGTCGAAGGTCTCCACGGCCTGCTGCCCGGGATACAGCTTGTCGATGAGGGCCTGCACGTCCCTGCCTGCCAGCCGTTTCGGCACCTCGAGCGTGCAGTGCAGCCTGAAGGCGAAGGGCAGGCACTCGCTCCTGTTCAGTTCCTTCAGCCGCGCCTCCACGTCGTCGGCATAGCCGATCTTCACGTAGGCGGGGAAGGACGGATTCGTCAGCACGTAGATGTATCCTGCGCCCATGGGCGTTTTCCTCCATGTCTGTCTGCCTTCGGAAAGGCGGATTGCAGAAGCATGCTACGCCGGATCGGTCCTGCTGTCTGCCTCCGCGCCAGCGAGGCAGGAATGGAGCCGCAGAACCGCGAGGCCGGCATCCCGTCCAGACGGAAGCCGGAGCTTCTGCGCTTTGCCGGCTAATAGACCTCGTCGGCCGCGTCCCTGTAGGCTCTGGCGGCCCGGATCAGGAATTCGTCACTGCCAAGGCCCAGCTCCTTCGCCCGAGCTTCGATGCAGCGCAGGTCCCAGCGGGACATGCGGATCTGGACGTCCACGGGAGAAAGGTCGATCTCGGGCAAGGCGAAGATCTGGACAAGGGGGCGTCTGGCGCGGTCCATGCCTTCCCCCTGCATGGCCTCCTGCGTGAAGGCCAGGGCAGCCTCATAGGAGGAGGGCTCCGGCAAAGGACGGCCTTTCTCCATGAAGTCCCGGCCCTCGATCTCGAGAATGTCCTGGCCCATGACGATGCACTCGGCAAGGCTACGGGCCTGGGTGACGGCGCGGGGGAAGTCGATGAAGCTTATCAGGTACCAGTCGCCGGGCAGGCCGTCCCTGTTGTCCAGCGGGAGGAGGGAGGCGTAATAGGCTTTCATGCGGTCTCCTTCGGGGTGTCCTGCCGGCCGCGACGGCGGTCCGACGACACCTGCGAAGACCTTGTAGAACGCCGGAATTCCGAAACGGGGAATCTTTCCCACAGACCCGAAAAACGATGCAGAGGCCAAGCTTTGCCACCTCCTGACGCTGGTGTTTCTCACCTGGCGTCAGTGGCGGCTTTGCCAAGTCGGCTATCAGGCTCACAGCCGAAGCAGCCTGAACATGTTGTTGAGAAAGACCACGACGTCGTCCAGCCTCGACGGCTGCTCGGCGATACGGACGAAGTCCCAGACCGTGCAGAGGATGACGCCGTTGCGGATGTCCCAGTGCAGGGGCTGAACCGCCTCCTTTGGCAAGCCGATGGCGATGCTCGCCTGATCTCCCATGGAAACAACCATGCGCACGCCGAGTTCCCTCACTCCGGACCAGAAGAGATCCCGCCTGAAGGCGGTTCTTCCCTGTTCCCCGTCCGTCAGCGCAGCAAGGGTGCAGGGCCAGAAGGTGTTCGTACCGGCGGGGCGATGCAGGGAGGCGACAATCTGCGCCAGCACTCGCAGGCGTTCCGGGTCGGCGCCGCGGCAAAGGTCCTGCCCGAGTTCCCAGTAGGTCCAGCACAGCCAGCCCCGCTTCACGCGAGCGCGCAGCTTCTGCCACGGCGCAGGCCAGTCTTCCGGGGCAGTACGGGTGAAGGAGATGGAAAGCGCGGCTGCGGGCGGCATGGGCGCTTCCCGACTGGCCTGCCGCAAAGCCGCAGGCCGCGCTGAAGCACAGGGCTGGGCCAGCGTGCCGCACGCCTGCAGTGACGCAGCTGGGTGCGCATCCCCGTACGCATGCGGGGTGCCTTCAAAGGAGCGGGCCCCCTTCCATATCTTGCTTTCACCTGTCCACTGCCAAGCCTTCTTCCGCAACGGAACGTGGCCGCAGTACCAACCGCAGACGAGGCAGTACACTCGGCAGTCCCCCTTCCTCATCTTGTAGACGAAGTGCCCGCACCCGCAGGCTGCGCACATGGCGTCCCAAGCGTGCCCCTCCGGCGGTTCGAGGGAGAGGACGTCGCCGTCACGACTGGAAAGCAGACCGGGGAAGGCCGACCTGGCATTGTCGAGTGCCGCCTTGAGCCCCTCCGGCCAAGGACCGGCAAGCGTGCCTTCCAGGCCAGGACCGGGCTCCTCCCTGCATAGCCCCTCCATGTCCGGCTGCAGGGCAGGCACAGCGACGCCTGCGCGCTGCGGCTCCAAAACAAGGCATGCATGTTCATCTGGGTCCATACGTCCTCCTGGACAGCTTTTTTCATGAGGAAGCCTGAAGCTGGCCGCGTACCGGCCTTTCCTGCCAGAAAACTTGCGGGCAGAGCCGGAAGGCATCCTGAACAGGGCGAAGAAGGCTTTGCCCTCGCCGCCAGCCAGAAAAGCCGGCTCCCTGAACGTCGGCGCGGCGGCCGCCAGCCTGCCCTTGACCAAGACCGGCGATGCGCTTCTATTCTTGAACGCAACAGGCCGAGCATGAAGGGTGGGCTTTCAGAACTCTTTGCTTTCATCGCTTCTCCTGCAGTGGCTCCTCCCGTGCAGACAGGCAACGCCGGGCGGAAGCCCCTCAACTGTGCCCAGACGGAGCGCATGGATTTCCAAGGACCGCCTCGGACTTGCCGAAGCAGCAAGGCATCGAGGGTTTCTGTCCCACGCATAATTTTCCTTCACCTTTATTTTTTCATAGAAATCAAACTTGCTCCGCCATTCCTGATCCGAACATAGGCGATGTATATTCTGTCTGAAGGAA
The DNA here is from genome assembly GCA_016284885.1 of Desulfovibrio sp. GTDB lineage: Bacteria > Desulfobacterota > Desulfovibrionia > Desulfovibrionales > Desulfovibrionaceae > Desulfovibrio. The sequence continues at coordinate 30 of JAEEPQ010000084.1, read as the reverse complement.
TGTAGGATTTTTTTCTCTTTGTTGCGGTTC
>JAEEPQ010000083.1 GCA_016284885.1 Desulfovibrio sp. | reverse complement strand
CTTTCCTGCCGGGCGCGGTCGAGTTCCCGTCCCGCGCAGGCCAGGCGCCGCAGGGCCGCAAGGCGGCTTTGCGCGTCTTCATAGAAAAGGAGAGCGCTGCCGGCATTCCTGCCCACGTCGGCCACATGCACTCCGGCGGCCACGGCAAGGTCGCGGGCGAGCGCCTCGGCTTCCTCGGCGCTCAGCCTGAGGCCGCAGCGCACGCGCAGGCGCCCGGCGCAGACGGCGCCGCCCGCCTCGAAGCTCCCCTGCAGTTCGTGTACAATGACAAAGCCCATGGCCAAGCCCTCCCGTTCCGCGACCAGCGCATCGAAAAAAGGAAAAAGGTGCGCTCCGCACCTCAGGGAGAGCATAGCAATCTTCAGAACGAGATCAAGCAAAAAAAGGCTTGGATCCCTTGGCACTCCTTGTTTTCAGAGATTTTTGAAATAGAAAATCCAAGTCTATCTGGCTGTTCCTGATAGCGCATCCTCCCGCTGGAGCATGCGCCCAGACGAGCTTCACTGGCCACGAAAGCCGGCCCAGCGAAAAAAGGGAAGGCGGCTCCCAAGCGGAGCGCGGCCTCCCCCTGCGCCTTTGGCCACCTGATGCTCGGCCAAAGGACGGCTGTGTCGCCTTGCACAAGGCAGGCAACGGAATACGTACCGCAAAGGCTACGCAGAACAGCGATGGCGGCAGAGGCAGGAACGGGGCCGCAGGTTCTGACACGGCCCCGCCCGTCTGTTGCGCAATGCCGCGACCGCTACTCAGCCTCGCCGGCAGCTGCGGCCGCTTGGCGACGGCTCTGCGCCTCGCGCGCCTCGGCAACGAGGTCTTCGGCGTTTTCCTTCATCTTCTCGACAGCGCCGCATACGGCATCCTTGACGTCCATCCCGCGGCTCACGAGGTCGGCTGCGATGGGCTTGAAGTTGAGCTTGCCGCGACTGACAGCGGTGGCGACGGCAGCGCCCGCAACAGCGCCACCAAGAAAGAATAGAGCGTACTTCAGATACGAGTTCATGACAGACTCCTTGCAAAAAGAAGCAGTTGCTTTTTTAGTTGATGCTTCGGGGACGCAGTTCCCTTGGCACGGCTCGAAGATACAAAACAAGCTGAGAAAATCAAGCCCCGCAGACGGGGCTTTTGCATCGTTTTGAAATCTAATTTCAATATGCTTGAACGCGAATTGTACTTCATTTTCATTTGCAAGAAAAAGTCTGCATCGGCATGCCTCTGAAACCGCATTTCAAAACATGCTTCTCCGCCCCATCCATGAATGGCTCCCGCAAAGTGTCAAGGGAAGCCTTTGCCACAACTTTGCGGGGGACAGGAAGCACGTGCTTTTTACTGACTTTGAATTCGAATTTCTTTTTTTGATATCAAAAAAGGCGGCATTTTTTTTCTCGCCGCATCGGCGAGCCCCCCGTTCCGGCGCCTATTTCGGCACCGACGCTGTTCTTTGCTCTCCCGCCAGGGGCATCGGCGCCCTTCCAGACACATGCTGGCGCAGGGCTCCAGTCAAGGCGAGCCCCAAGGCCTGGCACGACAACGCCCCCGGGCTGCGTCGCAGGCCGGGGGCGGGAGAGGAAGTTCGGACGCCCAGCTCTACTTTCTGAAGGTGGGCAGGTAGGCGTACAGGGCCGGGGAACCGCCGGTGTGGAGGAAGAGCACCTTGGATCCTTTGGCGAAGTAGCCCTTGCGGGCCAGATCAATGAGGCCGGACATGGCCTTGCCGGAATACACGGGATCCAGCAGCACGGCCTCGGTCTGGGCCAGCAGCTTCACGGCTTCCACCATGGCGTCCGTCGGCAGGGAGTAGCCGGGCCCCACGTAATCGTCGAAGCACGTCACCTTGTCGGCGGGGACGCGCTGCTCCACGCCCAGGAGTTCCAGGGCCTGGTTGGCAACGGTGAGCACGGCGTTTTCCTGCACGGGCTTGGGACGGTTGACGCCGATGCCCGTGACGGGAATGTTGATGTTGTTGCCAATCATGCCGGCGATGATGCCGCCGTGCGTGCCGGCGCTGCCGCTGGGCACTACCATGTGATCGAAGCTGAGGCCCATGGCGAACATCTGCGCCATGATCTCTTCCATGCAGGCCACGTAGCCCAGAGCGCCCAGGGCGTTGGAGGCGCCGCCGGGAATGACGTAGGGCTTGCGCCCCTCGGCGGCGAGCTTGTCGGCCACGCCCTGCATGGCGGCCATCATGTCCGTACCCTTGGAAACCACGGTGATGCTTTTGACGCCCAGGAGCTGGTAGAGGAAGTTGTTGCCCGAGGCTTCGGGATTGTAGGAGCCGGGCACGCGCTCTTCCAGCACCAGATGGCAGTCCATCCCCTCGTGCACGGCCCAGGCGAGGGTGAGGCGACAGTGGTTGGACTGCACTGCGCCGCAGGTGATGAGGGTGTCGCAGCCCTTCTGCAGGGCGTCGGCCACGCAGAAGTCCAGCTTGCGCGTCTTGTTGCCGCCGCCAGCGCCGGGCAACATGTCGTCGCGCTTCATGAAGACGTCAATGCCGGCGCCCAGCGCCTTGCTGAAGTTGGGCAGGTATTCGAGAGGCGTCGGCGCGGTCACATAGCCGCGCCTGGGAAATTGGGCAAGATTCATGGATTCCTCCTAGGAGGCCGCTGGCGCAGAGCGCCGACGGCACGCAAGCGTTGCGACAGGCCCGCCAGCACTTCAATGCCCCGCAGGAAGATGCCAGAAGGCTCTTGGGGGAAGCCTCTGGCCTGCTCGCGCAGGAGGCTGCCTGGAAAGGGGCCCAGTCTGTCGCAATGACCGCTACTTTCGATGCAGTTCAGGTGGTGCGCCCAATGCTTCCAGCCGTGCAGGCCATGGCAGGCCGCGCCTGGGGAGCCCTGCCGCGGAGGCAGGCCCAGCTGGCCGGAACGGCTGCGCCTCGGCGCTAGAAGCTTAGGGAAAGGGAAGCGGCTCCTGCCGCCAGCGTGGCGATGCACTGTCTGTTCCTGCGCCCTCCTGTTGTCTGTCATGCTATAATGTCGACATAAGACATTTACGGCACAAGTCTTCAAGCTGTCAATCTTTCGCCCAAAAGGAACCGCTGTTGTCATTTTGGCTTGCATATCCTATCGTTAGCGCGTTGCGTGGCGCCCCGGACAAGGCGGTGCCGCGTTTCTTCAGGGGAGCCTTGTGTTCATGTTGCTGAAAAAGGAAACGTATTCCAGCCAAGTGGCGCAAATCATCCGCCAGATGATCCGGGACGGCCAGCTGCGCCAAGGGGATCCCGTCAAGGAGCCCCAGCTGGCGGCGCGCCTGTCCATCAGCCGCGCGCCCATCCGCGAAGCCCTGCAGGAGCTGACCTACGAGGGGCTGGTGACGTCCGAGCCCCAGAAGGGCAAGCGGGTGCGTCTGCTGACGGACAAGGACATCTTGGACAGCTACGACGTGGGCGCCATACTCGAGGCCGCGGGCGTGGCCGACTCCCTTGGAGACTGGTCCGAAGACGACATGCAGCGCCTGCGGGCCGTGGTGGACGACATGCGCGACGCCGGACGCACAGCCACTGACCTTTCCGCCATGATGCAGCTGGACGACCGCTTCCACGCCACGCTGCTGCAACGCTGCGAGAACGTCCGCCTGACGGAGATGGCCCGGCTTTCCTGCGTCACCATCTCCAAGGTGCTCTGCTACAAGAAGTGGCTCACCCTGTTTTCGCCCCCCGGCTTTGCCGAGCGCCATGCGGCCATAGCCGAAGCCGTCTACGCCAGGGACGCTGCCAAGGTGGAAGCCATGCTCCGCCACCACTACCGGGAAATCGGCGAGCGCATCGCCAGCCGCTAGGGCGCATCCTGTCCTGAGGCCCTCCCCCGCTTTCCACCCCTCCCTGCAAAGGCGCGGGATCGCACCGCCATGTCCTGGGACGCCGATGGCGGGTGCTCCTTCCGGCACGCCCCTTCCCAGCCCTTCCCTGCGCCCCTGAGGCCTGTTCCGGCTAGCACCGACACCCTCGCGACAACAAATTTCGCGCCGCAGGCGGACGGCTATTGACAACAAAATGCTCTGCGGGGCATTTTGCTATTGCATAATGTCGACAGACGGTCTTCAACGATTCGATTCCGGTGCTCGTCCACCTCCCCCCAACCGGAGGGCGGTCAGCCCTCCCCTGCTGCTGTCTTGGAGAACGACATGACAACACGCATGAGTCTGCCAAAGCAGATGGCCATCGGCATGGTCCTTGGCATCGTCGTCGGCATGCTGGCCCCAGCCATGGGACTCGATGCCTCGTGGTTCAAGCCGCTCGGACAAATCTTCATCACCCTCATCCGCATGGTGGTGGTGCCCCTGGTCCTCTTCACCCTCATCGCCGGCGCGGCCAGCGTCTCCGACGTGCGGACCCTCGGCCGCGTGGCCACCAAGACCCTCGTCTACTACATCTTCACCACGGCTCTGGCCGTGACCATAGGCCTGCTACTGGCAAACCTCGTCCAGCCCGGCATCGGCCTCACCCTCTCCACGGAGAACCTCACACCCAAGCAGGCCAACGTGCCCCCGCTGGTCAAGGTGCTCATGGACATCATTCCCCTCAACCCCATTGAGGCGCTGGCCCAGGGCAAGATGCTGCAGATCATCTTCTTCGCCCTGCTCTTCGGCTTTGGCCTGAGCATGAGCGGCGAGAAGGGAAGCACCCTGTCCAAGGCCATCGACGGCGCGGCGGAAACCATGATCAACGTGACCAACATGGTCATGCTCTATGCGCCCATCGGCGTGTTCGCCCTCATGGCCGCCACCGTGGCCACCCACGGCCTTGCCGTGCTTCTGCCCCTCGTCAAGCTGATCGCGGTGATGTACGCGGCGGCCCTGTGCCAGGTGCTCCTGGTGTACCTTCCCTGCGTCAAGTTCGCGGGCGTCACGCCCAGCTCCTTCTTCAAGGGGCTGGCCTCGCCGCTCATCATCGCCTTCACCACCTGCTCCAGCGCCGCGGCGCTCTCCGCCAACATGCTGAGCGTACAGAAGATGGGCGCCTCCAAGCCGGTGTCCGGCTTCTCCATCCCGCTCGGCAACACCATCAATATGGACGGCGCGGCCATCTACATGGGCGTGGCCGCCATCTTCGCGGCCGAAATCTACGGCATCCCCATGCCACTGGACAAGCAGCTCACCGTCATTCTGCGGTCGGTCCTGGCCTCCATCGGTTCCATGGGCGTGCCGGGCGCGGCCCTTGTCATGATCACCATGGTCTTCACCCAGGTGGGCATCCCCCTGGAGGCCGTTGCCCTCGTGGCCGGCGTGGACCGCGTCATGGACATGGCCCGCACCACCATCAACGTGCTCGGAGATGCCACGGGCGCGCTGCTCGTGACGAAGCTTGAAAACGGAACCTTGCAGCCCGAGCCTGAAAGCCAAGCCTAGGGCTCCCATCCAGGCGGCGGGGCGACGCGGCAGTCCCCGCCGCCGCTGGCGGAGAAGCGCATGGACAGACACTGCATTGGCATCGTAGGCGGTCTGGGGCCCTATGCGGGCCTGGATCTGGTCCAGAAGGTCTTTGATCACACCAGGGCGATCCATGATCAGGATCACGTCCGCCTCATGCTCCATTCCTTTCCCAGCGACATTCCCGTGCGCCCAGAGTTCCTGCTGGGCCTCACGGACGTCAATCCCGGCCACGCCATAGGCGAGGTCATGGCCGGCCTTGTCCGCGCCGGCGCCGACATTGTCGGCATGCCGTGCAATACCGCACACAGCCCCCGCATCCTCGATGTGGCTCTTGAGCGGCTGCAGGCCGAAGGCGCTCCCGTGCGCTTCGTCCATATCATCGACGCAGCCGTAGACGAGGTGCGCCACCTGGCAAAGCCCGGCGCCCGCATCGGCCTCATGGGCACCGTGGCCACGCTGCAGACGCGCCTCTACCAGGACGCCCTGGAAGCCGCTGACTTTGTGCCCGTGGTTCTGGACAGCGAAGGCTGCCAGCAGGTGCAGGAGGCCATCAGCAACGACGGCTTCGGCATCAAGGCCTCGTCCAGCCCCGTGACGCCCAAGGCGCGCGGGATACTGCTCGAGGCGGCCAGGCGTCTCGCCGAGACAGGCATAGACGTCCTGCTGCTCGGCTGTACGGAAATCCCCCTTGCCCTCGACGAGAGCGAGTATTTCGGCATCCCCGCCGTAGACGCCACCACGGCGCTGGCCCGCGATCTGGTGCGGGCCTACGATCCGGCAAGGCTCCGCTGACCGCCATGCCGCGAGGCCAAGGGCTTGTCGCAGCCCGAAGGCGCCTCCGCACGAAGGACAGCGCATGCAGCGCGTCCCCATGCCCAGCAAGTCCTTTCAGATGCCGGGGCTGGACTCGGCACAGCGCGATCTTCGGTTGGCAGCCTTCGCCCTCTTCGCGGCAGGGATGCTGCTCCGGACTTTTGCCGATGCGATCCACGATGCGCGGAGAGTGGGCGCCTTCCGTCAGCGACGCCTTCAGCTTGGCGACGCTGATCTTGAGCCGCCAGCTGTCCACGCAACCGAAGGCAGCGCAGCAAGCCTCTCCCAGGCAGATCGATGTCGCGGACAAAACCCTCGTCCTTGAAGTCCCCGCCTCTGCCGGAGCAGCTGCTCGCGACGCCAGACGCAACTCTTGTCCGGGGTCCTCGCCTGCGCTGTCGATGAAGGCCTCACGGCATCTCCTCCTCTCCTCCTTGCAGCCCGCCTCGACGGCGCCTTTGCGCAACCAGCCCTGGCACTGCGTCTGCCTGCCGGTGCAGGCAGGGAAAGCACATCTCGCCCCGTCCCGCTTCCCCTTGGGCAGAAGATGGACGCGAAAAAATCCACCGAAGCGTAAAAACCGTTTTTCAGCAAAAAAACAAAGGATTTCAGCCAGTTTTTTCGCGCAGAACGCAGAAGGCGCCCGCCATGCCGCAGGCGTCGCGCCTCCTTTCGACAATCTGGTGAGAAATGACTGCGCCCAGGATGCGCCCTGCTGGCGCGCATCCTGAGGGCGCATCCCGCAACAGCCTAAAAGCAGGTAGCTTTTCCTCGAAACGCCATGCGCCGATCCCGCTTGGCACGCTTTTCGCTTTGACAGGGCCTGACGGCAGATAACAGCCGCCTCCACGGCAATCTCCAGGGACCGGATCTCTTTCGCCACCCCTGCCGTCAGCAGCATCCACAAGGGGGAAAGCATGAACGCAACCGACACCGCCTTCATCCTCGTCTGCGCATCCATGGTCTTCGTGATGACGCCAGCCCTGGCGCTCTTCTACGGCGGCCTGGTCAGCGCGCGCAACGTGCTCTCGACAAGCTTCCACAGCTACGCCAGCCTCGGCCTCGTCACGGCCGTGTGGGCCGTCTGCGGCTACTCGCTCGCCTTCGGCAGCGACGCCTCTGGCATCATCGGCGGCCTCGACTACGTCTTCCTGGCCGGCATGGCCGGCCCCGCGCCCCTGGCCGGAAACCTGCCGCACGCGGCCTTCATGATGTTCCAGTGCATGTTCGCCTGCCTGACGGTGGCGCTCATCTCCGGCTCCTACGCGGAGCGCATCCGCTTCTCCGCCATGCTCGCCTTCTCCCTGCTGTGGACGGTCTTCTGCTACTGCCCCATGGCCCACTGGGTCTGGGGCGGCGGCTGGATGGCCCAGATGGGCGCCGTGGACTTCGCGGGCGGAGCCGTGGTGCACATGGCCTCGGCCGCGGCGGCCCTCGCCTGCGCCCATGCCGTGGGCCCGCGCCTCAGGATCGGCCTGACCGGCACAAGCCCCCACAACCTGCCCATGACGCTCATCGGCGGCGGCCTGCTGTGGTTCGGGTGGTTCGGCTTCAACGCAGGTTCCGCCCTGGCCGCAGGCCCCCTGGCGGCCCACGCCTTTGCGACGACGCACCTGGCCACGGCCTTCGGAATGATAGGCTGGCTGCTCGTGGAATGGATGCGCACCGGCAAGCCCACCACGCTCGGCGCCGTCTCGGGCGCCCTGGCAGGGCTCGTGGCCATCACGCCCGCGGCCGGCTTCGTCCCCCTCGGATCCGCCATGTTCATGGGCTTTGCCGGCGGCATGGTCTGCTACGCGGGCGTGCTTCTGAAGAACCGCTTCCGCTACGACGACGCCCTCGACGTGGTCGGCATCCACGGCATAGGCGGCACCCTCGGCGCCATCCTGACAGGCGTCTTTGCCAGCGCCCAGGTCAACGGCGTCAACGGCCTGCTCTACGGCAGCCCCCGCCAGCTCCTCGTCCAGACCGTCTCCGTCATTGCCACATGGGGCTACGTCTACCTCGCCAGCCGCCTCATCCTGCTCCTCGTGGACAAGGCCGTGGGCCTGCGCGCGGATCCCGACGAGGAGGCCGCGGGCCTCGACCTCAACGAGCACCACGAGCGCGGCTACAGCCTCTAGCCGGCCGAAGCGCCAAAGCGACGCAACAGGAGGACAGCGCCATGAAGAAGATAGAAGCCATCATCCGCCCCAGCGCCTTCGACAGGGTCAAGGAGGCCCTCTCGGAACTGGGCGTGCACGGCATGAACTACACCGAGATCAAGGGCTTCGGCCGCCAGCACGGCCACGTGGAGGTCTACCGCGGCCGGACCATCGCCGTGGACTTCCTGCCCAAGGTGCGCTTCGAGGTGGTCTGCCACGACGAAGCCCTGGAGCGCATACTCAAGGCCATCCTGGACGCCGCCAGGACCGGCGGGCCCGAGGGCCCCGGCAAGGCCGGCGACGGCAAGATCTTCGTCAGCGAAGTGCTCGAGGCCGTGCGCATCCGCACGGGCGAACGCGGCAGAGACGCCGTGTAGCCAGCCAGCATCTGCAGAGCAAGGAAGGCCGTCTCACGTGAGCGACGCCCAAGAACGCAGACGCGGTCGCGAGGGCGCCCCTTCAGCCCCCCATGGAGGGATACCCTTTGCGAACGCACTACCCCATCCTGGCGCAGGAAGCCCGCCGAGGCTCGCTGTGCCGAAGGTTCCGCCATGGCGAACAGACTCTCCAAGCGAAATTTTCTCAAAGAAGCGGACTTCGAGACAGAGGATCTCCTTTACCTTATCGATCTCGCCGCCCACCTCAAGCAGGCGAGGAAGGCCCGCAGGGAGCCTTAGCTCCTCAAGGGACGCAACGTCGCGCTCCTCTTTGAAAAGGACTCCACGCGCACGCGCTGCGCCTTCGAAGTGGGCGCCCGCGAGCAGGGCGCGCACTGCACCTACATCGGTCCCTCCGGCTCCCAGATGGGCAGGAAGGAGTCCATGGCCGACACCGCCCGAGTGCTTTCCGGCTTCTTCGACGGCATCGAGTACCGGGGCTTTGGCCAGAAGATCGTCGAGACCCTGGCGCACTACGCCTCGGTTCCTGTCTGGAACGGCCTCACAAGCGAGTGGCACCCCACCCAGTTCCTGGCCGACGCGCTCACCATGCGCGAGTGCGCCGGCGGACGCCCCTGGAATGGGATCACGCTCGCCTACCTCGGCGACGCCCGCTTCAACATGGGCAACTCCCTCATGGTCGGCTGCGCCAAGCTCGGCATCAACTTCCGCTCCGTGGCGCCCAAGTCTCTGTGGACTTCCGATCCGGTCTTCCAGATGGCCCAGGGGTTCGCCGGGAAGTCCGGCGCCAGCGTCGCCCGCACCGAGAGCGTGGAGGAGGGCGTCAGGGGCTGCGACTTCCTCTACACCGACGTCTGGGTCTCCATGGGCGAGCCCGACGAGGTGTGGAAGGAGCGCATCGCCATGCTCGAGCCCTACCGCGTGACCGGCAGAGTCATGGACATGACCGGCAAGAGCGAATGCAGGTTTCTGCACTGCCTCCCCGCTTTCCACAACCGCAAGACCACCATCGGCGAGCAGATCTACCAGAAGTACGGCATCGACTGCATGGAGGTGAACGACGAGGTCTTCGAGTCCCCGCGCAATGCCGCCTTCCTCGAGGCCGAAAACCGCCTGCACACCATCAAGGCCGTCATGGTCGCCACGCTGGCCGAAGAGAACATCGACGAAGCGCTTGCCAGAAACGGCTTCTAAGCCTGCCTTCACGATGCCTCCCCTCGTGGGCTTTCTGCCACCCCCGTGCTTTTTCCCCGCCGGCGCGCATTTCTGCCCTGGATGCAGCGACCGGCCTATGCCATGCCTGTGGCATCCAGCGACGCCTTCCTCGCCACAGGGGATGCGCGCGGCGGAGACGAGGCCGAAGGCGCCGGGCTTGTCTGCGATGCTCAAGCCGGTCGCCTGCCGCCGGAAACGAGGCTGGCTCCGCTGCCGCCGGCAGAAGCGGCCACGAGCGCCTGCCGGAAGGAGGTCGTGCATGGGAAGAAAGGCCCGCCGTTCCGGGCGGGAATCCTAGGCAGCGACCGTGCCGAAGACAGGCCGGGAGACGGCATGGCAGGCACGCCAGCTGACATGGCATGCGCACTGGTCTGCGGTCTGCCGACGGCACCCTTGCTCCAGTTCTGTGCCTGCGGCATGCGGGAACCATGCGCATCCCGAAATACACACCCTACGTTGAGCCAGCTCCACGCCGACGCTGGACTCGGGACGAACTCCTCGCCACGGTCCGATGCGTCCGCGACATGGTAGCCGACGAGCAGGCCGGCAGAGATCCGCGCCGTCTGGAACGCATTCGGGAGCTCATGACGGCGCTCGGCCGGGAACTCCAGACTGTCAGGCTCAGGCTGGGCAACGTCGTCCACGTTCTCGCGACCGCGGGGGTACCCGTGCCCGCATGCGTCAGGCCGATGCCGGGCGTGGGAACGCGAATAGCGTCGGCCATGCTTGATGCATGGCACGCGCTTGACGCCGAGGATGATCTGGCTGCCTTCGGCCCAGTACAGGC
>JAEEPQ010000082.1 GCA_016284885.1 Desulfovibrio sp. | reverse complement strand
CGCGCCGCCCACCGAGAGCCACCTGCGCTGCCTTCGCGACAGGCGTCCCAGCTGTGGCTGCCTGGGGAGCCGTGGCGCCGGGCGGCGCTGGCTTGGCCGCCTCGGCAGGCTTGGCTTCGGGCGTCGCCGGCTTGGCCGCCTCGGCAGGCTTGACTTCGGGCGTCGCCGGCTTGGCCGCCTCGGCAGGCTTGACTTCGGGCGCAGGGCTTGCCGGCTGGCCTGCGATGGTACGCGGACCCGCCGGATCGGCTGCCGTGCTGTAGGCGGACGCGGGACGCTGGGCCGGCTGAACGGCATCGCCGTTCTGGGGTTGGGGTTGGGACTGGGGCTGGACCGCAGGCGCGGCGGGAGCCGGTTGCTGCGCAGGCCGTGCCGGCGCGCGCATGGAGGGCTCCTGGCCGGTGAGCTGGCTGAAGGTCTTGAGCTTCAGCGAGGGCATGTCGGCAAAGGCAGGGGCCAGCATGATGCCGGTGGGCTGGGCCATGAGGGCCACCATGGCTGCCGATGTCAGCAGGGGGGCGGCTGCCGTGCGACTGCGCCAGGCAACGTGCAGTATGGCGGCTGCGCTGAAGATGGGTAGCACCGTGAGGGCCAGCGTGGCGGCGATGCCGGTGACGGTCAGCTCGCTGGCCAGCTTCAGGAAGGAGCGGGGCAGCGGGATGCCGGCGGTCTCGAGGACGAAGCTCTGGACGCCGGGTACCGTTGCCGCAAGGAAGGCGAGGCCGATGGCGACGAGCAAAAGGCCAGCCAGGATGAAGAAGAGCCGCAGGCCCGCCTTGCCGAGTCGCAAGAGGGCGCGTCCGGCGAGGGCGGCAGTGAGCGCCACGGCGGGGAAGCAGTCTGCGACGTGCGGGGAGAAGAGGGCGAGGCCAAGGGCCAGCATCAGGCCGATGTAGAGGATGGCGCCCGCGCTCTCGTGGCGGCTTGCCTTCAGATCGCGGATGCTGTTGCGCAGAATTCTCGGCCAGGAGCAGCAGATGACGAGGAAGAGGAAGGGCAGGGAGCCAATGCCCCAGCAGGCCAGCGGTATCCACCAGTGCCCCTTGAAGTCGGGCATCTTGGCCAGCATGCTCATGACGGCGGAGGGCGTGACGTTGTCGGTGAAGATGATGGTCGCCACCGCCCAGCCAAGAAAGCCGAAGAGGAAGAGGGCGAAGCCCGCCACCGCGTCGAGCTTGCGCGCCCGCCTGAAGCCGCAGCGCCACAGGCAGAAGAGAGCGCAGGTGAGGACGGGCAGGAGGGCGTAGAGCAGGCCGCCGGTCAGCCCTGCCAGTACGGCGAGCAGGTGGCCGAGCAGCATGCCTGGCCAGTCGCTCTCCTTCATCCAGGCCCGTGCCAGTAGGCCGAGGGATGTGAGCGTCAGGCCCGTGGCGCAGGCTATGGGGCCGAGGAACTGGGCAAGGGCCAGAAAGGCCGGCATGCAGAGCAGGGCGAGTCCAGCAGCCAGCGGGGTGTAGCGCCCGAAGCGCCCGAGCCGGCAGAGCAGCCAGAGGCCGATCATGGCGAAGCAGGCGCCGGCGAAGCTGGCCAGTGGCAGAGCGAGGGGCGAGCCTGCGAGGGCAAGCGAGATGAAGTGGGCGAGCCAGGGGAAGAGGGGCATGCAGCAGGCGCCGGCTGCGCTTGGCAGCAGGGGAGAGGTGCCGAGGGACTGGATGAACTGCCACTGCAGCACTTCCTGGGGACAGTAAAGGTCGCCAAAGAAGAAGGGAGGCCAGAAGCAGGCCGCCATGCCGGCCAGCAGGACCAGAGGCGTGGCAAAGGAAAGTGCCCGGAAGAAGGAATTGTGGGTCTTGGCGTCTTCGGGCGCCAGAGGGCCTTGGTTTGCCTCGCTGGCGCCGTCGGGATTCGCTCCGCCTTCGTCCATGGCAAAGATCTCAGTGGCGTCCGTTTCGCCGGCAGGAACCGTTTCGCTGGCCGTCTTGACATTGTTGTCCATGGCAAAGAGCTCGCCGGCGGGCGCTTCGGACGTGGCGCCGGCAGCAGGGGCTTCGGGCTGCTGCGCGGGTCCTGCGCCGGCATCGTCAGCCTCGGCTTCGCGCTGCCCGGCAAGGGGTTCCGCCGGCTGGGAGAGCTCTTCCTGCGTTGCCGGCATCGCGATGGCGTCGTCTGCAGGGCTCTGCGCCGCGGCCTCGGCTGCGCTGGGCTCGCTGGCGTCTGGGTGGCGGCTGGGGTCTGCCATGGTCACAATCCTTTCCTGCCGTTTCCGGCGTCCACGAGGACGTGGACGGCCTGGCGGGCGTTGAGGGAGATGGTGAGGACGCGCCCGGCAAGGCGCGCCGCGCCCGTGATGCCGGGCGTGAGCGTTTCGATCCTATGTACCTTGCAAGCGGGGGGAATGGCAATTGTCTGCACCTGTTCCTGCCCGGAAAAGTTGACTGCACAGACAAGCAGCGATCCGTCCGGCAGCCCGTTGGCCACGGCGAGCGTCGACGGGCTGTGCGCAAGGCCCACGATGCGGCCTTCGGCAGCCCTGCGGGAGGATCGCACCTTGAGGACGCCGGCCAGCAGGGCCGCCGGCTGCAGGGCGGAAGCGTCTTCGGCGCGCCCGTGGCCGGGCCAGGGAAAGAGGGCGGAAGCGGCATCGCCTGGCTTCGCGATGCCGGCCAGATCCTCGTAGGCGACGAAGCACAGGCCGGGCAGGGCGCAGGGAAGGGCCACCATGGCGTGGACAAGGGAGGCTGCCCTGGCCTTGCCGTCGCCAAGGCGAGAGCTGCCGCCGAGCAGATCCTGCGCCAGTCCCGCATTGGTCTGGGGGCTTTCCGCATCTTCCAGCCCCAGGGCTAGGCGCTTGGCGTCTGGGCCAAGGGCTGCCAGCGACTCGAGCAGGGCTGCCACCGGGCCGGCGTTCCCGCTGGCGAAGGCCTGGCGGACAAGTCCCGGCAGCTCCGGCACGGCAACGAAGTCGGCGCAGGCCAGGAAGCGGGAAAGGGTGCCGTCGCCGGCCGAGGCCGTATCGGCGAGCAGGCTCCAGCCGCCGTAGCGGTGCACCTGGCCCGTCATGTCGGCAAGGGCTTCCGGCGCTGGCGCAAGGCTTGGCGCAGCCGGATCCGGACTCGGGGCGTCGAGCCCCTTGAGGCCGGCAAGGCTGATTCCGGCTAGGGCCTGCCGCTGGAGGCCCGTGGTTTGGATGATGGAGCCTGCCAGCAGGGTGCGCGCCCTGCCCGAGGGGTCCTGCCAGAGCAGAACGGGGCGCCAGGGCGTGACGGCCCAGCGGTAGGCGTAGCGGCGAAGCTGTCCGTCCGTGCCCAGCACTTCGCCCGTGGCCGCCCAGCCTGCGGGAACGGCGCCTGCTGTCTGGTCCTGCGCCATGCCGGCCGGAATGACTCCCTCGCTGGCCAGGCGGGCGCAGAGGGCTGCGGACAGCGGGGCGCAGTCCCAGCTGTCGGCTGCCTTGGGCAACTCTGCCCAGAAGGTCTTGGGGATCTCCATCATGCAGTACAGCCCCTGGTGGGTTGCATGGCGCCTGGCCTGGAGCATGAAATCGGGCCCCATGCCCGTGGCCGCCGGCACGATGGCCGTGCCCTGCTGGATGCCGAGGGCTTCGACGCGCCCGATGCGGTCGGAAACGACGTCTGCCGGCCCGGCTTCGTGGGCAGGGGCGATGGAGCAGGCGCTGGAGCCGAAGCGGGCGGGCGAGCGGTCGTTGAGCCACACGCCGTCCGTTTCGAGCAGGGGCGAAAGATAGATTCCCTGAAAGCCCCAGGCCGCAAGGCCGGCATCGATCTCGCCGAGCTGCTTGGCAAAGGGCGCCCTCAGACCGGCGCGCCAAGGATTGAGCGCAAGCCAGGCAGGGGCCGCCTTGAGCACGAGCCCGGCGTTCTGGACGCCGGAGCTGTGTCCCCAGAGTCTGGCCGTGCCAGAGACGGAATGGACGAGAGCTTCGGCCTGGCTGAGCATGCCCTGGCGGCTGAGCCACTGCGCGTAGGCGGGGCTCACCCGGCTCTCCGTCCCGCCCAGGGTGGGATTGTGCAGGGCGCCGGGGCGCTCGCGCACGTTCCCCTGCCCGCAGCCGGCCAGAGGCAGGGCAAGGCAGAGCGCCAGCACGCCCGCGATGAGGGCGCTGGGCCTGCGGGGGCTACTCGGCCTGGCTTTGCTTCGCAAGGGGGGCATCGGCTGCGCTTTGGCCCGGAGCCTTTCCGGCCTCTTCCTGCTTCGCCTGTTCCCAGAGCTCATTTTTTTCGTCCAGGTTCATGTCGCCGAGCTCCCGCTTCTGGGCGCGGGCGAGCTCCTCCATGCGGCGGAAGCGCGAAAGGAAGCGCTCGTTGGCGTTGTCCAGAGCCTCGTTGGCCTTGACGCCGCGACGGCGGCCCAGTTCAGCCAGCGTCAGGACAAGGTCGCCGATTTCGTGCTTGACGCCGGCCTCGTCGCCACGGCTCTGGGCGTCCAGGTATTCCAGCCATTCGGCCTCCACCTGCTGCTCGACGTCCTCGTCGCTCTCCCAGGTGAAGCCGACGCGCGAGGCCTTGGCGTGGATGCGGTAGGCGCGGGCCAGCGGATCGAGGTCGCGGGGCAGGGAGTCGAACATGCCTGTGGCCTTGCCCTCCTGCTGATGCTCCTCCTTCTTCAGCGCCTCCCAGGCCTTGAGCTGCTCGTCGAGGCTCTCGAACTTCTCGTTGCCGAAGACGTGGGGATGGCGGTGGACCATCTTGGCCGCGTTGCGCTTGAAGACGTCGTCCAGCGTGAACTTGCCCTGCTTTTCGAAGTGGTGTGCTATGGTCACCAGCAGAAAGGCCACGTCGCCGAGTTCCTCGCACACGTCGTCGGGCTCGCCGTAGCGTATGGCGCTGACCAGCTCGTGGCTTTCCTCGATGATGTACTCGCTAAGGGTTTCGGGCGTCTGCTTACTGTCCCAGGGGCAGCCGCCGGGGCCGGTCAGGCGGGCGACGATGTCCTTGAGCTGGTCGATGCTGCATGTACTCATTAGGTGGTTCCTTGGGTCTGCGGGCGTCAGATGCTGAAGCGCTTCACGAGGTCGGGAGGCAGATGGGTGCGCACTTCGTCAATGAAGGTCGCGAAGTAGGGTCGCACCCGGGAGTGCTGGAAGAACTCGGCGCTGGCGAAGAACTTGTTGATGAAGAGAAAGGCGATGGTGCAGAGGATGAGGCCCTTGGCCAGCCCCAGCAGGGCGCCGAAGATCCTGTCCGCCCAGGCGATGAAGGCAAAGGACAGGATGCGCTGGAAAAGCTTGGCGACTACGGCCACGGCAATGATGACGGCCACGAAGATGGCTACGTAGGCGACCATGTTCTGCCAGAGCGGGTCGGAGACGAAGGTGAGCTGTGGCGCGAGATCTTTGTGGAAGGTGTGGGCGCCCCAGAAGCCGCCGATCAGGGAAACGATGGCCGCAATCTCGCCGACGAAGCCGTTCAGCCAGCCGCGGATGGTGAAAAAGGTCAGCAGAAGGATGACTGCCGTATCGAAGATGTCCTGCCCCATTGTGCCTCCAGCATGGTGTAACAATCATCTTCGTATAGCAGATGCCAAGGGGATGAACAATAGTCGCGAGATGCTCCGCACGGGGGATCCGGGGCGCGCCGGCAGGCGCCTCACGATTGACATGCGGGAAGATCGGGGCTTACTGGATACATTCCTTGCCATGCAGAGGCCAGCCCCTGCTTCTGCGGCACGCCCTGGAGGAGAGGACGCTATGGCTAAGCTTGCCCGTTTCGGTGTTTCCTTAAGCGAGGATCTGCTTGTTCCCTTCGATGACCTGTGCCGGCGCAAAAGCTACACGAACCGCTCGGAGGCGATACGCGACCTCATCCGCCAGGCGCTGATCCGCGACGAGTGGAAGAAGCAGAGCGGCGAGCTGGCGGGCACGCTGACGCTCGTCTACGACCACCACTCCCACGATCTCGCCCGACGCCTCATGGACATCCAGCACGACCACTACGGCGTGGTGGTGACGTCCATGCACGTCCACCTTGATCACCACAACTGCCTTGAGGTGCTCGTGCTCCGGGGCGATGCAGAGGCCGTGAGCTCCCTTGCCGACAGGCTCATCGCCTGCAACGGCGTCAAGCATGGCGTCTTCGTGCCCACGACGACCGGAAAGGATTTGGCCTGATGATCGATGTTCAGAAAAACGCGCCCGAAGTTCCCCTTCCCATCGACCGGGTCGGCGTGCGCGGGGTCAGGGTCCCCCTCTCCGCCCGCGACCGCGCCAACGGTACGCAGCGCACGGTGGCCTGCGCCGATCTTTCCGTGGATCTGCCTGCCTCCTTCAAGGGGACTCACATGAGCCGCTTCGTCGAGGCCATGGAGAACTGGGCCGGGGAGATCAGCTACCACTCGCTGCGGGGCTTGCTCGCCACCATCAAGGAGCGCCTCGAGGCCAAGCGCGCCCAGGTCTGCTTCCGCTTCCCCTATTTCATCCGCAAGAAGGCGCCGTCCTCCGGAGCGTCGAGCTTCGTTGCCTACAACTGCACCCTCACGGGCGAGCTCAACGCGGCCGACGAGCAGTCCTTCATTCTCGGCATCGAGGTGCCGGTCATGACCGTCTGCCCCTGCTCCAAGGCCATCAGCGAGGAGGGGGCCCACAGCCAGCGCACTCTGGTCAGGATGACCCTCGCCATGTGCGGCTTCGACTGGATCGAGGACTTTGTGGAGATAGCCGAACGGGCCGGATCCAGCCCCGTCTACACCATACTCAAGCGCGAGGACGAGAAGTACGTCACCGAGCACGCCTTCGCCAATCCCTGCTTCGTCGAAGACGTGGTGCGCAACGTCGCCAAGCAGCTGGACGTGCACCCGCACCTCAGGGGCTACCGCGTGGAGGTGGAGAGCATGGAGTCCATCCACAACCACAACGCCATGGCCTGCATCGAGCGCAATTTCGACTTCCCGAGCCACTAGTGGCCCCCGGCAGACAGGGTGCATTTTTCTTCCTTCCCTGTGAAGAGGGCGTTTTTTCTCGACAACCTCTTGAAATTGTTTAGAATTGCGCGAGCTTCGAGTCGGCTTTCGGCAGGGATGCGTCCTTGTCTAACAGACCGTAAATTGTTTATAAGACTTTGTTGAGGCCGGTCTTGCACCTTTGCCAGATCCCCGCCCGCCGCGAGTGGAGTCGAAATGGGTAATGCATACAAAGTCTTGATCCTTGTGCTCGTCTGCGTTTTGTCGTTTGGCTGCTCCCACAGGAAGAAGCCGGAAGAAAGCTACGCCGACTACGAGCGTTTCCGCCAGTCCTACGCCGGCTATGCCGACCTGGGCGGCGACTGGGACTGGACCGAGGAGAACGACCCGACGGTGTCCGGCAAAGTGTTGCGTCGCGCCCACTCCGCCATCGGTACGCCCTACGTGTGGGGCGGCGTCAAGCCCGGCGGCTTCGACTGCTCGGGCCTCGTGCAGTGGGCCTATCGGGGCGCCGGCGTCAGGCTCCCGCGCACGGCCGCCGAGCAGAAGGAAGTCGGCTTCGCCATCCGGGACCTCTCCCAGATGCGGCCTGGCGACATTGTCGCCTTTCGGCGCAGCCACGGCGGCTACCACACCGGCATCTACATCGGCGACGGCAAGTTCATCCATGCGCCGCGGACCAACACCCGCGTGCGCATCGAGTCCATGGAGTCGGGCTTCTTCAAGACCCATTTCATCGGCGCGCGCCGCGTCGACATGAGCAAGGGAAGCATGGCGCTGGCGCAGGCATCGGAAGAGGCAGACCGGGAATATCGGCGCGATAGGGCGGCGCGCGAACGCGAAGAGCGCGCTGAGCGCAGGCGCGAACGCGACCGTGACCGCGACGAGGCACGTTCCTCGCGTCGCGATCGGAACCGCGACCGCGACGAGGCGAGATCCTCCCGTCGCGGGCGGGATCGGGATCGGGACGAGGCGAGATCGTCGCGTCGCGATCGGGACAAGGACGAGGCCAGAGGCTCCCGTCGCGGGCGCGATCGGGATCGGGACGAGGCGAGATCGTCCCGCAGGGATCGGGATCGCGACGAAGCCAGAGGCTCCCGCCGTGGCCGGGACCGCGATCGCGACGAAGCCAGATCGTCGCGTCGCGATCGGGACAGGGACGAGGCCAGAAGCTCCCGCAAGGATCGCGGACGCGACCGCGATCGGGACGAGGCGCGTTCTTCGCGCAGGGATCGAGACCGCGACGAGGCCAGAAGCTCCCGTGGCGGCCGTGACAGGGACGAAGCCAGAGGCTCCGGCAAGGACCCTTCCAGGGACCGTTCCAAGGATAAGGACGAAGTCCGCTCGTCCTCGCAGAAGCGTGGCGCTGGCTCCCCGTCGGGCCGCCAGGACCAGAAGAAGGACAAGGACGTCCGCAAGAGCGACCAGAAGAAGCCTGTAGCTTCCGGTGGCAGGGCACAGAACGGCAAGGGCGCGGAGCAGCAGGGCAAGCGCCAGCGCCGGGAGATTACCGTGGTGCCGGCAGGCAAGGGTTCCAAGAAGACCGGAAAGAAGTAGCGTCCTTGTAGATTGACAGGGAGCCCTCTTTCCGCTAGAAAGTCTTCCTAGCGATTTTCGCCAACTTAGCTCAGTTGGTAGAGCAGCTGATTCGTAATCAGCAGGTCGAGAGTTCAAGTCTCTCAGTTGGCTCCAGACTATAACAAAGCCCTTGCAATTTTCTTCTGCAGGGGCTTTTTGATTGGTATAGAGATATAAAAAATTGGTAGCTGCGCTCAGCGCCACGCACAGGGCGTCCAGCAGGGAAAGGGGCTCGCAGAAGGCGAGGCAGACCAGGACGAGGACGGCAACAGGGTAAGTGAAGTGCAGGGCCGTGGCCATGCCGGTGCCGACGTGGCCGTAGGCGGAGAAGGCCGCCCGCGGCGCCGGCAGGCCGGTCCGGAGGCGCATTCTGCGCTCCGGACTCCCGGATGTCCGCAGGAAGGCTGGACAGTGCTGCGCCGAGTGGCTCCGGAGCATCAGGGACCAGAACAAGACGGAGGACCATTCCCGAAGGGACTACGCCGTGATCTGCCGTCTCATGCTCGACGGCTATTCCGACAGCCGGATCATGGACGGCATGGTCCCCATCATCGAGCGGGAAAACAAGGCCGGCATCCGGCAGAAGCACAAGACCTATCTGCCGAGGACGATCAGCGTGGTAGAAGAAGACTTGTTCGGAGCCGCGTCCAGCGCTGAGCTTCTGGCCGGAGACTGAAGTCAGAGCCCTGTGGCGAGGTCGGCGAAACGCCATGCGGCAAACTTTCTAATTGCCAGGGTTGGCGAGATGGCAAGCTCAAGTGGTAAACTTTCTGGTTGTCACGGATGGTAAACTTTCAAGTTAGCACGCGGCAAACTTTCTGGGTGTCATTCACACCAGGGCGCAGCCGGCGCCGGCCAACTCCCTGCGGAGGCTGTCGGAAAGCATCGGGCCTACCTCCCCTGTCCTGTCAGCCGCTCGATGCAAAAAGCGCAGAACGGAAATTTGCCGAGCGGAGCCGGTACTGGTGCCTGCTGGCCGGGACGCCGGAACGCCTCGAGTCCCTGACCCCCGTCCTCTTCGCTGAGCGCTCTGGGAGCCTTGCCGAAGCTGGCGGCGCAGTGGCGCCTGGGCCTGGAGCCTTCCTCCGCGCCGTCGGCCTGGCCGGCGGCAGTGAAGCAGCTCCTGAGGCTGCGGGCGAAGCGCTCCAGCTTCAGGCTGCCTTCGTCAGTGCAGGACATGGCGGTGCCGTGTCCTTTGAAGGCGCGGTTCACGGGGGCGTTGCCGGCGCAGGCCGCGCCAAAGTAGCAGGCCTTGGGAAGGAGGCTGGCCTCGGCTTCAAGAGGCTGGCCCTTCGTGCGCCTCACGCCTGTCGTCCGGCCTCGCCGGCAAAGAGCATGGCAGCCAGATGGCGCACGTCAACGCCGGCAAGCTCAAGCCCTTCTTCGCAGTAGTGGCAGTAGACGGCTACAGGCATATGGGGAAGCGTGGCCGCATAGGCGCGCATGCCCGCTTCCTGCTCTTCCGGAGAATGGGGGAGGAACCTGCCCTTGGCGTTCTCCACGTAGCGCTTCGGCGCCAGCTTCAGGTTGCGGGGCGGGGCCGGACGCAGGAGCGAAATGTCGCAGAACTCGGTTGCCTCGCGGTTCTGGGCCAGCTCGTCGGGCCTGACGTTTATCCGGCGCAGTAGCTCGCGCACGGCGTCCTGCTCCTCGCGCCTGTCGTAGGCGCGCCAGCAGTCCTGCACGGCCATCTCCATGCCGCCGTAGTCGGGCAGGCGGAAGGAGCTGTCCTCGAGCAGAAGCTCCCACAGGGAACGCACCAGGACGTCAGGCTTCTGCTCCTCGATGATGGACGAGCAATTGTGGCAGAGCGAGTAGACCGTGTCGCCGGGCTGGAAGTCGGCGCAGTCGGGCAGGGCCTGCCATGCTTCCCGCAGGTTGCCTTCGGGCATCTTGTCGGTGAAGGACTGGAGCTTGTAGCGGGGCACGCAGCAGCGCACCACGGGCAGGCCCAGGGTCCCGTCGACATGCCGGCGGATGGCGGCGCTCAGTTCAGGATGCTTCGCCGTGAAGACGCAGCTGGCAATGTAGTAGTCTCGTCCCATGGAAACATTGTTTGCTGGAGGGAAAGGGGTAGATCGCAGGGCCGGCTGGGTTCCCACCGTTGCCCGGCGTCCCTTGCACGCAGAAAAGTAGCATGCGGCGCACCCATGCGCCATCTCTCGGCAGGGCCAGCGAAGGCGGGGGTTCTGCTCCGTCCGGGGACAGGACATCACCATGCCGGCACCGGTTCCGCGCAGCGTCGGGGCTCAAGCTTAGCTCCTGTATCCTTTCCTTCAGTCCTATCTGCCTATTCTTGACATAGGGAAAGACAAACAGGTAAAAATTAAGGAAATATTAAAGTCGATT
>JAEEPQ010000332.1 GCA_016284885.1 Desulfovibrio sp. | reverse complement strand
GGCGCTCCAGACGAGGCCGGCGTAGCCGAGGCTCGTGACGTAGGCCGAGTCGTCGGCCCTGTAGGCCGCGCTGATGAGCCCGCAGGCATCGCGCATGGTCATGCCGGGGCGGAACTTGTCCAGGGCGCAGACGGGCCTTTCGCCGGGCTGGGGGAGGAGGCTGCGGCATTCGCCGGCAAGGTGGAGCGGCGCCGCCTCTCCGCTCTCCAGCACGATGCAGCCCCGGTGCTCGGGGCAGAGCGTCAGGGTCTTCAGGCCGTCCAGCGCCACCTTCTTGAAGGTGCACAGTTCCAGCCCCAGATCCAGCCTGAGCTCCGCCTCGCCGCCGGGGTTCTCCAGCTCCTCGTCCATGCCGGGCGCCAGATCCAGCTTGGAGAGGCTCACGCCCTGCGACTGGACAAAGCGCACGCCGACGAGGTCGCTGCCACTCCTGTTGCTGACGAGCATGGAGCTCCTCGGCTTGTCGGGACTGGCCTGCGGCTGGCCCTGGAAGCAGGCCAGGCAGAGCAGTGCCAGGGCCAGAAGGCGTGAACCGGCGTGGAACATGGCGTCACCTCGCAAAGGATAGGCCTGCAGGGGGGCTGCGGCGTGGAAGCGGACCGGATGCGGCGCGGGCATCGCAGGCGCCGGGAGCATCATGAGGCGTCCCTGCCTTCGCCGTGCCAAACGGCAGAAAGATACAGATGCAGGCATGGACGGTCAACCGCCGTGCCAGCGGGCCGGAGCGCGGGAAGGGCAGTGCCGCCGGAAGCGCCGGTGCCGATTCCGCTATTGACTTTTTCGCGCGGCTGAACAATTTTGACACTCTCTCGGCAATTCCGCCACTGTTCTTGTCCTGCAGGAAAAATGCCCGCCGGGAGCACTCCGGAGACCCCTGTGCACAATGCCAACACCTCCTCCAGCGCTTCCGGCGCCCGTCGCGGCTTCAGGCTGACGCTTTCCTCGCTTGTCTGCACCCTCTTCCTGCTGGCCGTGGCCCTGCCCCTTGCCTACATGGCGGGCGTGATGGTCGGCAGAAGCTGCCCCGTGGCGCCGACCGCCGTCGAGCGCATGAAGGACGAGGAGCAGGCCAGGGCTGAAGAGGCCAGGGAAGCCAGGGAGGCCGGCGACGAGCCCGCAGGCGCCAGGGACCCGGGTGCGGAGGAGGCGGCAGGCGCCGGCTCCCAGGCCATACTCGGCCCTGCCGAGCTCTCCTATTCCCGCGTGCTCAGGGCCGCCCCCGGCGAGAAGGTGCAGGAGCCCAGGCCCGCGCGCTTTGCACCAGCCGTGGACAAGGAGAAGGAAGCGGCCATGCCGAAGATGGCGCCCGGCATGAGCCCCGCCGTCATCGAGGGGCCGCCGGAGCCGCCGGCCCAGAAGGCCGACGCCTACGACTTCGTTTTTCAGGTCGCTACCGTCGATAGCCAGGCCAGCGCCGAGGATCTGCGCCTCAAGATAGAGGAGAAGGGCTACCGCACGAGGGTCCAGCGGCAGGGGCGCCGCTTTGTCGTCTTCGTGCTCGCCCGGGGCCCCGAGGAGAAGGGCGCCGAGGTCAGGAGCGCCATGCAGCGCCTGCACCTTGGCGAGCCCCTGGAGCGCGGCAGAAAGCCCGTGTTCCGTCCGGCCTCGCTGCAGTAGCGCCGGCTCCTGCCGGCTGGGCGCGCGGTCCGGCAGGTCATTCTGCACGGGGGCTTTTCTTCCGGCGGCGGAGCCGGAGCAGAGCCCCCAGCAACAACGCCGGCCGTCCCTGCGCACCGACTGGAGGACTGCCGGCCCCGCAAGAAGGAGGAAATCATGAAAGTTCTGCTCGTGAACGGCAGCCCCCATCCCAAGGGCTGCACCTACACAGCCCTGCAGGAAGTGGCGGGCCAGCTGCAGAAGGAAGGCGTCGAGAGTGTCCTGCTCCAGATCGGCACCAGGCCCGTCCAGGACTGCATCGCCTGCGGCAAGTGCGCCGAAACGGGCCTGTGCGTCTTTAAGGACGATGCCGTCAACGAGGCCATAGGCCTGCTCAAGGAGTG
>JAEEPQ010000081.1 GCA_016284885.1 Desulfovibrio sp. | reverse complement strand
GAAGAGGGATGCCGGCCCCACCGGTGCAGATCCTGAGCCCGTGCGCGTCAGTCCATGGCTGCGTTGCCCTTCGTCAAGTCCGCTACTTGACGAAGGCGAGAGAGGCAACGGCCGCCTTCGTGCCTTCGTCCTCAGGCTCGACGATCGTGACGATAAGGACATGCTTCCCATCAAGCAGCACGAGTATCGAGGCGTCCATGCCGTCCTTGTGGCGCCCTCTGACGCGGGCGCGGGAGGAGGACTTCTCGACGGTTGAGGTGCCGGAGATGTCTGCGCTCTTGGCAAGGCCTTCGGCCATGTCGCCGGCGGACATGCCGGGATTCTCGTCGCTTGTGGCAAAGAAGCGGAGCGCCCCTTGGGGATTATGGAAAAAGACCGTGTTCTTGTCGGTCTTGACCTGCCAGCCTTCGGGGACGGCCACGGTGAAGCGGTGTCCAGGGACGCCGAATTCCTGCACGTTTCCGGCTACGGCCTTGTCCTGGTCGCCGGCGACATGGCCAATGGCCACATCGAACGGGGAGCCGCCGGCCTTCTGGCCGCCTTCGCCGTCATCCACCGCTTCCAGCGAGTCGAAGATCTTCTCCATGGTCTTCTCGTCCTCGCCCGCCATGACGACGGAGAAGAGGCAGCCTTCCATGTTCACGACGCAGATCAGAAGGGGGCTGCCGTTGAGTTCGCACGCGAGCGTGGCGCTTTCGCCGTCGACCTCCTCCTCCTTGACCACGGCATTGGCCGCCTTGGCGGCAGCCATGGCCACGTCCTTGGGGGCTCTGCCGTCGGCGGGGACGATCTGGATGGACATGCCGTTTCTCCCGTCTGCGCTGCCTATCTGGCAGCCGTCGGGAATGGCCTTGGCCTGCCAGCCTTCGGGGACGTCGACGGTGAAGTCCTTGATCTGGGAATGGAAAGTCTGCACGGCCGCCATGGCCTGGCAGGAGAGTGCGAGCGCAAGCGCAAGCGCTGCGAAGAGGCAGAAAAACCGTTGCATGGTGGGCTCCTTGGGTGGCGGAAGGCGCTAGCTTTTGTCGCTTTGCTCCATGGCCGCCGCGCGCTCCTCCAGGTACGCTTCGTAGGCGGGCAGCACCTCGTCCGGCTTGCCGTGCATGAGCACGGTGCCCTGCCCGAGCCAGTAGAGGTCGTCGCAGTTTTTCACCGTGGTCAGCCTGTGGGCCACGATGACCAGCGTCGCCTGGCTGCCCAGGCTTTCGATGGTGTGCTGTATGGCCTGCTCCGAGGCGCCGTCGAGGGCGCTCGTGGCTTCGTCGAAGAGGATGAGCTGGGGATTCTCGTAGAGGGCGCGGGCGATGGCGACGCGTTGCACCTGGCCGCCGGAGAGGCGCACGCCGCGCTCGCCGATGACCGTGTCCAGCCCCTCCGGCAGGTCGGCCACGAAGTCCATGGCAGCCATTCGGCAGCACTTGTCCACGCGCGCGCGGTCGACAGGCTCGCCCCACTGGGAGAAGGCGATGTTCTCGGCAATGGTGGCGTTGAGCAGGAAGGGGGCCTGCGGCACGTAGCCGAGGGAACGGAGCCAGCCTATGCGGTGGGCTTCGTCAAGCTCCTGGCCATCCACCATGAGCTTGCCCGCCGTCGGGGCGAGCAGGCCCGTGAGCAGGCCGACCACCGTGCTCTTGCCGGCGCCGGAGGAGCCGATGATGCCAACCATGGCGCCGCGCCGGATGCGGATGTTGAGATCGTGGAGGGCGTCGGGCTTGGATTCCGGCGTTTCCGGGTAGCGGAAGCAGACGTCTTTGAGCTCCAGGCTCTCGCCGATGGGGCAGGGAAGGCAGGGGCGCTCCATGTCGGCTGCCGGGAGGCCTGACTGCTCGCGCTCCTTTTCGAGGGCCGCAATGAAGAGCACTGCGTCCTGGGTGTAGACCATGTGCTGGTGGGTCTGCAGCAGGCAGGAGACGAGCTTGTTGACTGTGGGGAGCAGTCGCCAGGTGACGGCCGCCAGCAGGGCGAGCTGGCCCGTGAGTTCGCCTATGGAAAGACCCTGCCGTCCGAGCACGAGCAGCGCGGCCAGCAGCATGACCATGCCGGTGAAGTCGAGGAACCAGCTCGGCGCCGGATAGATGACGGGAAGGAGGGTCTGGGCGTCGGAGAACTTGCGCCTGTGGCGGTAGAAGAGGCGCTGGAAGGTCTTCTCCTGGGCGTAGATCTTGATTTCGCGTATGCCGGCCAGCGAGGGGTAGGCGATGCGGTTGGCTGCGCCCTCTTCGTCCATGGAGATGCAGTTGAGCTGGTGGACCCGGCGCCGTGCCACGGAGAAGGTCCAGGTCGCGCTCAAGCCCGTAACGAGGCAGACGAAGAGCGCTGCCCAAGGAGTGACGAAGGAGACCACGGCCACGAGCACCAGGGCGACGAGCAGCTGGCTGATGGACTCGAGGGCGGCCAGCAGGAAGTCGGCGCTGAACCTCGCCCAGGTGAGCCTGGTCTGGAGCATGGCTAGATCCTGCCTCACGTGCCAGAGGTAGGGGGCGTGCAGGAGGAGCGAGAAGAATCGCGTGCTGAAAAAGACGCCGACGGCCTGGGCGAAGTCGGCCGAGCGCCAGGTCAGGAAGGCCAGCGAGAGCGACTTGAAGGCCAGGGCGCCGCACAGGCCTGCCAAAAGCCACACAAGGAGCGTCTTCTGGTCGGCCGCCACGGGGCCGAGGGTCGGGAAGGTCCTGACCAGCCACTGGATGCCTTCCATCTGCTGCAGGGACTCGGGCGCCGCAAGAGCGATGCCGAGCAGGGAGAGGGATGCCGTGATCACGAGCTCCAGCAGGCTGACCGAGCCGGACAGGAGCAGGACGCGCCAGAAGCGCCGCTTCAGCGGCCGGTCGAGCTGGGCGTAGATCTGGAAGAAGGCCGTTGCGGCCTGGAATCGTGCTGCCATGCGCGGAACTATACGCGGGGCCGTGCCGCCGTCAAGGCGCAGGCAGGCGCCATGCGGGGCCTGCGGCTACCAGCCTCCGCCACCCCCGCCACCGGAACCGCCGCCGGACGATCCGCCGGAGAAGCCGGATGAGCTTCCGCCGGAAGAGCCCTTGGAGGAGCCGCTGCTGAAGAAGCCGCTTGGCGAGTGCATGGCCCGGGCATAGGCCGCCGCGCTCAAGGTCAGGGCCGTGCCAAGCTCCGAGGCGGGGCCAAGGACATGGATGGCACTATAGGGGCGCCAGCTTGGCGGCATGGCCTCTTCTGCCTCGGCCAGCATCCAGTCGGGCGTGTAGTTGAGGTAGTCGAGCAGGGGCGCAAAGCGCTTCTGCCAGGCGTCGGCGCAGTCGAGGGCCACGGCGTAGGGCAGGATCTCCTCGTACTTTTCGATGCTGTCCTCGGGCGCGTTGATGGCGGCCAGGCGGTCCTTTTCCGCGTAGGCGATGTAGCGTCGCAGCCCCTTGAGGCGGACGTAGGCCTGCACGCCCTTGGGCGTTAGGCGGGCGACCTTCGCCCTGCCGGAGAAGGCGAACAAGAGGAAGGCGCAGGCAAGGGCAATGGAGAGCATGAGCAGCCAGTCGAGCTGGGCTATCCAGACGGCGAAGCTGACGGCCGAGGCCAGGCAGAGGACGCCCGGGATGCAGGCCCGGAGCGTTTCGCCCTCGAGCAGCATGTTCCTCGTGCAGAAGGCAAAGATGACGATGAGGCTGGCGAAGCCTGCCATGAGCAGGATGGTGCCGCCGGGCGACTGTATTTCCACGGCGTCCACGAAGGGCATGGCACAGGACGTGGCGCCGAGGTAGTAGGCGACGAGGAAGAGGCCGGCTGCCGTCCAGGCGGGCCAGCTGTGCTCGGTCCAGAATCTCTGAAACTTCTTCTGGTAGGTCTTCGTCAGCGAGAGGAAGGCCTTGGTCAGCACGCTCGTTTCGCTGCGGAGCTCCTGGCGCATGTCGACGACGGCCTGGGGTGCGCCGTTGAAGATCAGGTTCGTTATCGCCTCGAGGCGCTGGGCCGCCCAGTTCGGCAGGGGACGGCTGCGCCATTTCCGGGAGGGATCGGTGCGGGTCAGGACAATGGTGCGCCTGTCGCGCAGATCCATGTGCAGGTAGCCGTTGACGGCTGCCCAGAGCACGTCCGCCTGCAGGAGCAGGGCGGGATAGCGCCGGCGCCAGAGGCTGGCGGCTGCGCCCGGCGTCATGCCCTCCTGGGCCGAGAAGAGCGGAACGACGGGAGGCAGGAGGCGGAAACCGCAGGCAAGGCGGAAGATGAGCAGGACCAGCAGGTTGAGGACGGGCAGGCCGAGGAGCACGCAGGCGCGGTGGGTGCCTGCCCAGTTGCGCCAGTCGAGGCCGGGATCCGCGACAACGCCCTTGGGCCAGGCCATGGCCACGGTCAGGCCTTCGCCCTTGGCGAGGGCGCGCGTGGTCTCGACGCCAGCATCGCCGAGCTTTCGCCAGTCAGCGCCAGCATCGCCGAGCTTGCCAGTGTAAGCCTTGACCGCCTGCACCCGGCCGCCCTTGGGCAGGGCGAGGGTGAAGGAGACATGGTCGATGGGAAATTCCCAGAAGTTGCCCGTAACGTTGTAGTAGATTTCGTCGCGCTCAGGCAGGAAGAACACGTGGCCCGTGCTTTTCCAGACGATTTCGTAGGTGTGCCTTCCGGCCGGGGCGAAGCGTTTCCCGGAGCCGAGGGCGGCGGCCTTGGTGTGGAGCTGCTCGCGCACGTGGACGGGCACGGGCTTGCCGTCGAGGGTGGCGGAGACAACGTCGAAGGTGTAGTGTCGCAGCTCCCCGCCCTTCTGGATGCGCACGGGGAAGAGGCGGAAGATGCCGTGCCTGATGCGGTAGTTGGCGATTAGGACAGTGATGCGCTCCGTGACCGTCATGACGGCGTCTTCGCCGATGGCCGCGCTCACGGCATAGTCAAGGATGCGCTCTTCGTCGGCTTTGTCCCAGCCGGTCGCGCCTGCGCCTGCGGGGGCGAGCACGATGCAGAGCAGGAGAAGAATCGGCGCGAGCAGCCGCAGGCGCCCAGGGACGTCGTGCATGCATTGCCTCCTCGGGGCGCCTTGTAGCCCAGGCACTGGCAGGATGCCTAGTTTCTCTTGGCGCACTCCATCCACAGGGTTCTGGCATACCTGCGGAAGCTTTCCGGCCCTTCCCTGAAGGCCGTATCCATATTGAACGCGCCGCCAGAGCGGCCGTCGCCATCATCGCCGCGTATGGCGTGCTTCTTGCGCCCTTCGTACATAATGAGCTTCATGCCCTGGGGGCCGATGTCGTTGATGCAGTCTATCTTGTAGACCACCCAGATCTCGTTGAGGCCGTTGCCGTCAAGATCCGTGATGTGCAGGGCCTGGGCGATGAAATCGAGCACGAGGGAGTAGTCGCACTCTTCGACGAGATCGTTGATTTGCCAGATTTGCTTGCCGTTGGCGAAGCGGTAGGCGTGGATGTACTTGTCGTGGCATGGTTCGCTGCCGCCGCAGGCATGTTCGCGCTCGCGTTCCTCGACGAGCACGACTTCGCCGTTGCCGAGCCTGTCTGTGCAGCTTTTGCGGGCGACGACGGTGCCCCGGCTGGTGGCCTGGGTGAAGGACGAGGCGGGGCCGGCAAGGGCGGGGGCGCCCTGGATGAGGCAGGCGAGGGTGGCTGCCTCGAGCAGGGCGAAGAGGCTGTGGAGCGTCACGGGGCTGACTCCTTGATCCTAAGACGTGGGGAAAAGAGGCACTATAGATGCCGTTTTCTGGACCCTCTTGAAAAAATTGAGATTTTCTCTTGCTTGTTTTCCGCTCCTCCTGTGCCTAGTGTCATATGCAGCGTTGCACCGCTTGCAGGGGATGTCGAGAATGCCATTCATTCGTTTTCGCAAACTCGTGTATAATGATTCGGGGCAAATCGTTTCCGGCACTGCTTCCATCGTTGACGTCAAACATGTGCTGGGAGTGGCTAAGTGCCACTCGAGGCAAATAGTTCGAGAAAAACTTAGAAAAACATGGCCTTGATGGTCTTCTGTTCAGAAGAGCGGCGGTCAGGAAGGGGTTAGTCGCCCTTGACGAAGTCCATCCACAGGTTCTTGCCGTACCTGCGGAAGCTGGCCGGCCCTTCCTTGAAGGCCGCGTCCATCTTGTAGTCGCCGCCATCGTAGCCGCCGTCCACGTAGATGCGCTGGTTGCCACGCATGGCGTACTTCTTGCGTCCCTCGTACATGATGATCTTCATGCCGAGGGGGCTGACGTCGCCGCGGCAGCCCAGGCGGTAGACCACCCAGATTTCGTTGAGGCCGTCGCCGTCAAGGTCCGTGATGCGCAGGGCCCCGGGGAGGAACTCGATCTCGAGGTCGAGGGGGCAGTCCTCGACGAGGTCGTTGATCTGCCAGACCTGCTCGTCGTCGGCGAAGCGGTAGGCATGGATGTACTTGTCGCGGCATGTGTCGCCGCCGCAGCTGTGGGAGCGCTCGCGCTCCTCGACGAGCACGACTTCGCCGCTGCCGAGCCTGTCGGTGCAGCTTTTGCTGGCAACGATGGAGCCCCGGCTGGAGGCCTGGGCAAAGGACGAGCCGGATCCTGCCAGGGCAGGCGCGGCCTCAACGAGGCAGGCAAGGCCGGCCGCGGCGAGAAGGGTGCAGAAATGGCGAAGCGTCATGGTGCTCACTCCTTAGTTTTGTGGCCTGAGCGTGAGGGGAAGGCCGTTTTCCTTGGCCAGCTGGGCAAAGAAGGCGGGCATCCAGCTGTCGTCCAGATAGTCCCGGGCCGGGAGGTTAGCCTCCCTGCCGTAGGCCAGCACTTCGTAGCTTCCGCCGTTGGCCCAGTCGCCGACTATGCGCACGGCTGCCTGGAGGGCGGGATCGAAGTGCATGCCGGGAACGCCCATGCCGTCGTAGCGCCTGTAGCCGTTGAGGCGGGCAAGCTGGCGCTTGTCGAAGTAGGCCTGCAGGCGGTCCAGCCAGATGGCCGGCACCTTGGCCTCGAAGATGGTCTGCCAGACGAGGGCGTTGCGCTTCCCGCACTCGGAGGGATCGCTCCAGGCAGCGTAGGCCTTGGCCCTGGTCTTGTCCATACGGGAAAGGGAGAGCCGGATCATGCCGGCAGGCAGCGTCGAGAAGGCGGGACAGGGTGGCTTGTCAGCCAGCAGGAATTCGTACTGCAGGAACTTGATGCCGCCCTGCAGGGGCTTTTCTTCGTAGAGCGGCTTGCCGGCCTTGGCCGCAAGCCCCAGAAAGAACCTGCGGAACGCTTCCAGCGGAAGCCCCTTGGCCGGCATGACGGAGGCGCCGCCTTCGGCGCCGGCGGCGATGGACTCGCCTGAGGCGTAGCGGACCTCAAGGCGGAAGCCCTCGCCCAGGGCCGTGTTGCGCTTGTAGTAGCCGTTGAGGCTGGCGGTGTCGTGCTTTTCCAGAATGCTCTGGAGGTCGGCCAGGGCGGATGCCGGCACGCTGCCTTGCGCACGGTGCGTCTCCCTGCCGCTCCGCCAGTCGGTGCAGGAAATGCGGAAGCGGGCGCCCTGGGCGGTTTTTTCCAGCTCGAGGCTGTAGTGGCCGGCGGGCTCGTCGCAGCGCACGGGGATGCGGACGCTTCCGCCCCGGCAGGGCACGGACGGCGACGGCATGGCGTTGAACTCGCAGCCGAAGCGGATCAAATCCCGGGAGGCGATCTTCTTCGGCGCGTTTCTGCTGGTCCAGTCCGAGAATCCGCCACCCGCCAGTTCCTCGGGCTCGGGAATGCCGTCTGGGCTGGCTGCGGCTGGCAGGGGACGGGCGCAGGGGGACAGGGGGAGCGCCATGAGGCAGAAGAGGCCTGTCGCGCAGAGGGCGAAGGTGGTCAGTTTCATCGTATCAAGGCTCCGGCTTCCAGCGTTGCCGCTCCCCTGCGTCCAGCGCGCTGCGTCGCAGGGGGCGCTCGTGTGAACAGCGCCACTATTCGGCGCGGCGCATTGGATGTCAAGGTATGGCAAAGACGGTCGGACCTTGGCGTTCCCGTGCCGGCGATCCGGCATCTTAGCGCAGATACCTGCCAAGCCCGGCATCCTTGAGCCAGGCCTTCCGCTCGGCGGGGAGCCCTTCGAAAGCAGTCCTGCCGTTCCCGTCCCTCTGCTTGAGGTCCCCGCCCCTGTCAATCAGCATCTTGATAACCTCGGGGCTGGGATTGCTTCTGGCCGCCAGCATCAGAGGCGTGCCTTCGCCGATTTCCCCGCCCGGCTTGAGATTGAGCGGCAGGCCGAGCCCCAGCAGGTACTTGACCACCTCGGGGCTGGGATTGCTTCTGGCCGCCTCATGCGGCGCCGTGAAGCCTGCGTCGTCGCTGGCAAAAACATCGGCGCCACGGGACGCAAGCTGCTTGAGCAGAGGTAGGGCGTAGGCGTGTCCGGCCGCGTACTGGAAGGGCGTGCCGGAGACGGCGTCCTCCCGCTTGACGTTGGCCCCGGTCTGGATCAGGGCAAGGGCCGCGTCGGGGAGTTCGTTGAAAAGGCAGGCGACGGCAGGGGCGCCCATGCCGCTGGCGGAGGTCGACTCCGGGTCCAGCCCCTTCTTCAGCAGCAGGTCGACGACTTCGGCGTATCGGGTGCGGGCGGCCGCCATGATGAGCGCATTGTCGGCAGGCCCCCTGCCGCCGGCGCCAGCCTCGGAAAGGTCTGCTCCGGCATCGATGAGCCGCTTGAGGGTCTGTGGAACGGCGAGGGCGCAGGCCCAGTGGAAGGGGGTCAGACCGCTGGGCAGCGTCTCGTTGAGGGCGGCCGGGTCGATGCGTTGGGGCAGCTCGTCACAGGCAAGCTGCTCTATCAGGGCAAGGCCTGGGCTTCTCTTGCCTGCGCCCGGCTCCATGCCAGTGCGGATCAGGAGGAGTACGGCATCGTAGGCTTGGAGGGGCGTTGCATGCAGAAAGGCGTGGTCGAGGGGCGAGCGCCCCTCGCTGTCGTGGTAGGCTATGGCCTGCTCGCGGTCCGGTCCGGCGAAGATGTCCTGCAGGACTTCGTCGTCGCCCTTTGCGACGGCATCCATGTACTTGGCCGCGTCCAGCGCGGCCTCGGCGGGATGAGGCGCGGCCAAGGGCGTTGCCAGCGCCAGGACTAGGACAAGTGATGCGAGTTTTTTCATGGGGCGCTTTCTTGATGCGGTGCGGGCAAAGGTGTGCGGGTAGCCTTTCCGCAAGGTCTTAGCCCAAAAGGGGGCCGTTATCTAGCCGGAGCTGGGCGCCGGAGTTCTGGAGGCAGTGCGGCTTGGGGAGGGCAGATGTCTGAGATGAAGAATTGATGACGTCCTTCAGCGAAGCGGAAATACGGGGAAAGAGTCGCGGCAGGCTCATTGGGGACGACGCCTCCTGCTCTTGTCACTTGCCACATACGCCGGATACCATTTTTGAAACTAAAGAGTAAAAATTTCCATGCCGGCAGGAAGAACAAAATTTATGATAAGACCAAGATACCCCAGTCCATCGCTTTGAAGAACCCATGTCCAGATGGCAGCTCCGGGTCCCGGTTCAATTGCAACGCGGGGCCTGTGGGCTCTGTGAGGAGGTGACGAGGTAGTGGCTTGATCGGGGTCCCTTGAGACGGTGTCGGGATCCTGGCCAAGGCCAAGCCCCCCCCGGGGGGTACCCAAAAAGCACGATTGATGCGCGGATGCATGTGCTTTTTAGTAAACATGTTGCCGAAGGCAGAGTGGCGCCTGCCGGCGTGCGGGGGATGCTCAGCATGTCCGAAAACAGCGCAGGACTGCCTCTGCCGCCTTTTCCGAGGCATGCCGTCCCTGCCGGCCAGCACGTAGCTTGGCGTGGAGAGCTGTGCGTTGCCCATGAGCAGCCTGGCCACCACGAAGAGAGCCGTGGTGTTGAGGAAGACGATGGAGATATGGGAGATGTAAAGAAACCAGGCGCAGAGGAAGGCATGATCGTCGCCGAAGACTTCCTTGGTGTAGGCGTAGACGTCGCAGCCGTGCCTCAGGCGCATGAGGTAGGAGTAGTTCGCGGCCACGACGAGCATAAGGCCTGCGCCGAGGGCCAGGGCCAAGACCGCGCCAGGGGGATGAAGGTGGTGCCGGGCATGACGAAGGCGTCTCAGCCCACAATGATGCCGAAGGCGAAGGCCCATACGTCCAGCTGGGAGAGGTGCCTTTCCAGCCGCCTGCCTGTCTCTGTGCGCGCGCCCGTCGTCATGCCCTTGTTCCCACCGGGCCTGCGGCGATGCCCTTCAGCATCTTCTTGTTGCCGTACATGGCCTTGCCGGCCCGTTCGAAGACCGCGCCGAAGCACTCGTCGCTGGCCGAAAGTTCGGCCATGCCGCTGGCGACGACAACGCCGCCGGCACGGGCCTGCGCTTCGGCCTTCTCCCGCAGGGAGCGGATGAGGCCGAGGCGGTCCTCGTAGTCCTGGCCGCTGAGCACGGCCACGAACTCGTCGTTGCCGATGCGGTAGACGGGGCTGTGCTTGAAGGTCGTGCAGACGATGGTGGCGGCGTCCTTGATGAGCTGGTCGTCCGCCTGGCGGCCCAGGGTGCCGTTGACCTCCTTGAGGCCGTTCACGCCGCAGACCACCACGGCGAAGGAGCAGCCGCCTTCGGCCATGCGCCTGTTCCAGTCCTCCTCAGTGGCCGCGAAGACGCGCTTTGTCTTGACGCCGGTGAGTGCGTCGCGGTTGGCAAACTCCTGGGCCAGGCGCAGGGCCTGGGACTGCTCGGCCTCGCGATGCAGGACCTCGGAAATCTGGCTGTTGACGTTGGTCACGCCGAGGATGACGTGGCGGCGGTCGCCGGGTTCGGCGTAGGCCGCCTTGAGGCGGTAGTGGACAAGCTTGCCGCCGCTGACCACGCGGTAGTCGATGAAGAAGGCGGGGAACTCGTCAAGGGCCGCCTCGAGGGGGGCTCGCTGGATGGCCTTGGCCAAGCGCTCCCGGTCGCCGGCGTAAACCGCCTTCGGAATGTTGCGCTGGACTTCGCCGAAGAAGTCGGAGCCCGAGATCTCGAGCTTGAGGTCGCGGTACTCGTCGCTGGACACGAACTCCACGTAGGTTACGGTCTCCAGGTCGACGTAGTAGATGCT
>JAEEPQ010000080.1 GCA_016284885.1 Desulfovibrio sp. | reverse complement strand
GCAGGCAGGTTCGTCTTGAGCTCTGGCAGTTCCGGAAGAAACAATCCGGATACTCGCCGGCTTCAACGACGGCCTCGGCCAGCGCATGTCCCCCTCAATCCCTCCTGCCAACCGCAAGCCCCCCTTGGCAGAACGCCAAGGGGGGCCTGAAAAGCGCTCCGGCCTGCGGCCGTCATTCGAAGCTTTGTTAGATCGCGAAGGGCATGGCGCCGAAGGTTGCCTCGTAGCGCTGCACGAAGTCGGCAGGCGAGAAGCTGTGCTCTTGCGTGCCCATGCACTCGATGGCAAAGCTGGCGGACACGGCGCCGAGCTTGGCCGCCTCGGGGACGTCCAGTCCCCGCGTCAGGCCAAACAGGAGCCCTGCCCTGTGCGCGTCGCCGGCACCTGTGGGATCCGCGACCACGCGGCAGGGTGCCGTGGCAATGTGCAGGTCTTCGCCATGGCGGCCGCGGACTCTTGCGCCCTCGGCGCCGAGGGTGGTGACAAGCCACTGGGTGTGCTGGAGCAGATCCGCTTCGGCGAGGCCCAGGGTCTTGCAGGTCATCCCGAGCTCGTAGTCGTTGCAGACGTAGGCCAGGGATCCCTCGAGGTCGCTGAGCAGCTGCTCGGCTGTAAAGACGGGAAGCTGCTGGCCGGGATCGAAGATGAAGCGCACGCCCCGCTCCCGGTAGAGGGCGGGCAGGCGGTGCATGTCGTCCATGTTGCCTGGGGAGACGATGGCCAGATCCCCCCTGGCGAGGTTCGGAAAGCCGTAGGCGGAGGGGAAGGCCATGGCGCCGGGATAGAAGCCGGTGATCTGGTTGCCCTTGAGGTCGGTGGTGATGTAGCAGAGCGCGGTGAACACGTCGTCCATGACGCGCACGCCGTCCACCCGCACGCCGGCCTGGTCCAGATGCGTTCTGTAGCTGGCGAAGTCGCTGCCTGCGCAGGAGACGAGCAAGGGCTCAGCTCCGAGCAGGGCCAGGGTATAGGCGATGTTGCCCGCGCAGCCGCCCCGGCGCTCGGCCATGCTGTTGACCATGAAGCTGATGTTGAGCATGTGGAGCTTGTCCATGAGCACATGGTCCTGGAAGTTGCCGTTGAAGGCCATGATGCGGTCGAAGGCGAGGGAGCCTGATACGTCGACTGGCATGTGGCGTACCTTCTTTCAGGTGCTGGAAAGCTGGTTTGGTTGGGGCTAGTGCTTCTGCACGGCTGTGACGAGGTCGCTGGCCGCGTCGGTGCGCTCCCAGGTGAACTCGGGCAGCTCCCGGCCGAAGTGGCCGTAGCATGAGGTCTTGCTGTAGATGGGGCGCTTGAGGTCGAGGCGCTTGGTGATGAAGTAGGGACGGAGGTTGAAGACCTCCTTGACGGCGGCCGTAAGGGCCTCGTCGCTGTACTCGCCGGTGTTCTGGCTGGTCACAAGCACGCTCACGGGATCGGCGACGCCGATGGAGTAGGCGATCTGGACTTCGCAGACCTTGGCCAGGCCAGCGGCCACGACGTTCTTGGCGATGTAGCGGCCCATGTAGGCGCCGGAGCGGTCGACCTTGGAGGGGTCCTTGCCGGAGAAGGCGCCGCCGCCGTGGTGGCCGGAGCCGCCGTAGGTGTCCTGGATGATCTTGCGGCCCGTAAGGCCGCAGTCGCCCATGGGACCGCCGACCACGAAGCGGCCGGTGGTGTTGATGAAGATCTCGCAGTCCTTCTCGTCGAAGAAGCCGGAGGGCTCGAGCACGGGACGGATGACCTCCCTCTTCACGGCCTCGATGATGTCGGCCTGGGAGGCGTGGGCCTCGTGTTGGGTGGAGACCACTACGTTGTTGATGCGCACCGGCACGCCGTCGTGGTACTGGAAGGAGACCTGGGTCTTGCCGTCGGGACGGAAGAAGTCGACGATGCCCTCCTTGCGCACCTTGGTCAGGCGCTGGGAGAGCTGGTGGGCCCAGTAGATGGGGGCGGGCATGAGGGTGGCGGTCTCGCTGCAGGCATAGCCGAACATCATGCCCTGGTCGCCGGCGCCCTGGTCCTCGGGGGCTTCGCGGTTGACGCCCTGGGCGATGTCGGGGGACTGGTGGTCGATGGTGGAGATGACCGAGCAGGTCTGCCAGTCGAAGCCCATTTCGGAGCTGGAGTAGCCTATCTCCTTGATGGTGCTGCGCACGATGGCAGGCAGGTCGGCATAGCCCGTGGTGGTGATCTCGCCGGCAATGAGCGCCAGGCCCGTGGTCACGAGCGTCTCGCAGGCCACGTGGGACTCGGGATCCTGGGCAATGAGCGCGTCGAGGACGGCGTCGGAAATCTGGTCTGCCACCTTGTCCGGGTGGCCTTCGGTGACGGATTCGGAAGTGAAGTAGTAGGTGCCTTTCGTCTGCATGGGGGATACTCCTGTGCGCCTCAGGCGCTGGCGGGTTATGAATAACTATATCAAGCTATATTGATTTAGTCCCAGCCCTTGTACGCTGTTCGCCAAATTTTGTAAAGTACGGAATTTGCGAAAAAACATGCGAGCGCCTGATCAGGCTACTCCCTCGGTTGTTGCGGATGGCCCCCAGAAGAAGCCCCGAAGGCCAGCTGGAAGGGCTCTGGAGGGCGCAAATTCTCCTGATCTGTATTACTGTATCAAGCTATTGTGATATTGTCTTCGCCCTGCCCTGGCACCCGGGACAGTCCCTGGCCAGTCCTGGCCGCTGCCGGCAGCAAGGCAAAGCGAGACAATGGTCACAGACATGAGGACGGAAAAGGCCCATAGCCCTTGCCTGCACCGGCAGCTCTCCGCCTGCCCTTGCCTGCCGGCACAACGCCCCAGCAAAGGGCAAAGGAGTCAGCCGTGAACAGCCTGCTTGCCGAAAGGCTCTATCTGAAGCACCAGCCAGCCGCCCTCCTCTTCAGCGATGAGAAGCCCCGAGGCGCCAGGGAGTTCGCTCCTGGCCGCTGGGGCTGCGCGGCAGCCATGCTTTCTGCTGCGACCCGCGGGGCCGCGGCGGCCTTCAGCCTGGCCACCTGCACCTGCCACGGCGCGCGCAACGGGCTGTGTCTGAGCGCGGAGCGCTCCGCCGGCGTGGACTACTTCATGACCTGCGGCCATGCCCGCAGCGAGGGGCAGGTCATGCCCGGCAAGGAGCCGCAGGGCTACAAGAAGGACGAGGCGACGGCGCGGGCCACGCGCCTGAAGCTGCCGCTCAAGGCCATTGGCCAGAAGTACGTGGTCTTCAGGCCCCTTGCCGGCGTGCGGCCCGAGGATGCACCCCGGGTGGTGGTCATGTACGCCAACCCCGACCAGCTGGCTGCCCTCGTGAGCATGGCCAACTTCGCCCACCCCGGCTACGACAACGTCATGGCGCCCTCGGGCTCGGCCTGCATGACCTTCTGCCTGCTCGCAGAGCACGAAAACGCCATGGAGCGCCCCCGGGCCGTGATCAGCATGACCGACGTCTTTGCGCGCAAGTTCATCGAGCCCGGACTCCTGGCCTTTGCCATGCCCTGGCGCCTCTTTCTGGAAATGGAGGCCTCGGTGCCGGGTAGCTTCCTCGAGCGCCGGGCCTGGCTAAGTCTTGCCGAGCGCGTGAAGGGCGCCAGCGCGTCCTAGCAGGGAGGCTCTCTGCGGGCGCAGGGGGGCGCAGAAGGAAAGGCGCAGGCCGTCGCTGGCCGGCTGCGCTTCCGGCGAAGGCGCCTAGTCGAAGATGTAGTGGAAGAAGCGCTTGTAGACCTTGAGGCGGAACTCGGCCTGCCGAAGCAGAAGGGAGTGCCCCTCGCCAGCCCGGCGGAAGCGCGTGTCGAGCAGAAGGCAGTGGTGGGGGGAGACGCCGAGCAGGAGCTGGACGTTGGGCTTGACGCCGCGCAGGAAGCTTGGCGTGACGACCCATTGCGGGGCGGTGTCAATGTCCATGTCCTCGCGGCTACCGATGAAGCAGAAGGAGGCGTCCTCGAGGGCCTCGGCCTTGGTTGTGGCGAAGACGGCGCCCGAGGCGGCCTGCTCCTGGGCCAGGTCCTTCACCATCTCGAGGCGGGGGCTTGCCGGCGCAAAGACATGGAGGGGAAAGCCGAAGAAGCCGGAGGCCGTGATGAGCGAGCAGAGCTCGCCACTAGGCCCGCCCAGCCAGCAGACCTTGAAGCCACCCAGCTCGCCCCGGACATGTTGCATCATGCAGGCCACGTCGGCCAGGGCGCGGGCCGGATGGGAGTCTGGCCCGCCGCAGTTGACGACCGGAAAGCTCACCTCCTCCTCGGGGTTCATGGCAGAGACGTCGAGACCGTTTACCAGCATGGCGTCCATGTAGTAGCTCACGGCGCCGAGCAGCTTGAGGGTGAACTTGCCGGCTTGTCGCCGCCACTCCTCTCTCGGCGGGAAGTGGACCACCTGCCCGCTCATCTGTCGGACGGCGGCCGTGCAGCACAGGAGTTCGGCAATGTCGGGCTCGGCGAAGAGCTGGACTATGGTCTTTTCGGTGAGGTAGTCGTCGACGGACTTGGCTTCCGCCATGCCCTTGGCCTGCTCGACAATGAGGCGGGCGTCCTGCTGCCCCATGCGTTCCAGAGTGGTGATCGAACGCATCATGCCGCTCCTTGGAGAGGGTTCACGCGTGCCGGAAAGGCGGCCGGCATGGGCCGCGCCGTCCTTGCTGTGCTATCTGCCTTCGGGGCTGAAGTCAAGAAAGGCGCAGGCGTCCAGGTGCCCGGGACGTAGCCGGCTAGCTGTGGCTGCGCACGCGATCCACGGCCTCGTGCCACCCGGCGAGCAGCCCTTCCCGCTGGGCCAGGGGCATGGCCGGCAGGAAGGCCGTGCCCTGCGCCGACGCCTTCTTGAGATCGGCCAGGTTCCAGACGCCGCAGGCAAGGCCGGCAAGAGAGGCCGCGCCGAGGGCCGTCGTTTCAAGCACGCTGGCGCGCCGAAGCGCCAGGCCTGCAACGTCGGCCTGGAACTGCATGAGAAAGCCGTTGGCGCACGCGCCGCCGTCCACGCTGAGGCTCTCCAGGCGCATGCCAGCGTCCTGCTCCATGGCGTGGACGAGATCCGTGCACTGGTAGGCTATGGCCTCCAGCGCGGCCCTGGCCACGTGGGCCCTGGTGGCGCCGCGCGTGAGCCCGAACAGGCCGCCCCGGGCGTCCATGTCCCACCAGGGGGCGCCAAGGCCGGCAAAGGCCGGCACCAGGTAGACGCCGGCAGCGTCGGGAACGCTCCGGGCAAGGCCTTCGGTCTCCGACGCCTTGGCGATGATCCCGAGGCCGTCGCGCAGCCACTGGACCACGGCGCCGCCGATGAAGACGCTGCCTTCCAGGGCATAGGCCGGTCCGTCCCCCAGCGTGGCCGCCATGGTGGAAAGCAGGCCGTGGGCGCTGGTCCGGCGGACGGACCCCGTGTGCATAAGCAGAAAGCAGCCTGTGCCGTAGGTGTTCTTGGCTTGGCCGGCCCCGGTGCAGCCCTGGCCGAAGAGCGAGGCCTGCTGGTCGCCGGCAACGCCCAGGACGGGAATCTCGCGGCCAAGGAGGCGGCAAGCGCCGAAAAAGCCGGCGCTGGGGCGCACTTCGGGTAGCATGGACAGGGGCACGCCGAAGGTCCTGCAGAGATCGGCATCCCAGCACAGGCGCCCGGTGTCGTAGAGCATGGTGCGGCTGGCGTTGGTGTGGTCGGTGGCGTGGACCGCGCCCTGGGTGAGCTTCCAGACAAGCCAGGCGTCGACAGTGCCGAAGCGCAGCTCTCCTGCTTCCGCCCGTGCGCGGGCGCCAGGCACGCTGTCGAGCAGCCACTGTATCTTGCTCGCCGAAAAGTAGGCGTCGACGACGAGGCCCGTGCGTTCGCGCACCATGGCGGCAAAGGCCTGGTCGGCCTTGAGCGCGGCGCAGCGCTCCGCCGTGCGTCGGCACTGCCAGACGATGGCGTTTGCGATGGGCTCCCCGGTCCGCCTGTCCCACACGACCGTGGTCTCGCGCTGGTTAGCGATGCCGATGGTGGCAATGTCCTCAGGTCCGGCGTCGGCCCTGTCCATGGCCTCCAGCATGACCTCCTGCTGGGTCTGCCAGATCTCCTCGGGATCGTGCTCCACCCAGCCCGGCTGGGGGAAGATCTGCCTGAATTCCTTCTGCGCCAGGCCGGCAACGCGCCGTTCGCGGTCGAAAACGACGCAGCGCGAGCTGGTCGTGCCCTGGTCCAGGGCCAAAACATACTTTCTCATGGTCGCTCCTTGCGGATCCTGCCGAAGCTGCGTCGAAGCTGCCGGCAGCCGCCTGCTGAGGGGCCGGGGCGCGGGAGAGGCGTCCGGCGTCGCTTCAGAGATAGCACGGGCAGGCGACAGTCTGCCATGCCCGCAAGGACCACAAGGCCGGTCTCAGTCCCGGTCCTTCCGGCCTCTGGCGGGGCCGTTCATTTCCTGCTCGAGCCGGCGCGCCAGCTCGGCCGTCATCGAGGCCTTCTCCTCGTCGCTCATGTCCTCGGGCAGGGACTTGGCAAGGCGCCTGAGCAGGACAAGCATGCGCCTGCGCCCTGCGACGCCTGCGGCGTCAGGGAGCTGGGGAAAGCCTGCAAACAGGACAGACTTGGCAGACATGGCGCGTCTCCTTGCAGGGCGAGGGCCATGCACTCTCCCTTCGGCCCCTCTGGCCCTGCTGGCTTTCTTGTCCCATGTCTGGCCTTGGCCCGTCAACAGGCTGCGGGAAGGCAGGGCTGAAACCGGCCGTGAGGACAGGGCAAAGTGGGCCGCCTGCGACGTCAGAAAGCATTACCGAGGCGGGACATGATGAGGCCAGCGTGCAGAGGGCGGCCCGATATGCGGAAGGCGAAGGTGCCTGCGCCGGCTACTTGGCGACCGGATGCGCCATGCAGAGGCGGTCCAGCAGCTCGCAGGTCTCCTGGGGCATTTCGCTGGAGGGGGCGATGCAGGCAATGGGCGTACGCCCCTTGCCCTGGAGCAGCCAGGCGATGTTGGCGAGCCGCAGGCGGCAGTAGCTGAAGCGTCGGCCCGTCTCTTGGGAGAGGGCGCAGATGCTGTCGTTGACGTCGAAGCGGGACTTGGAGGCCTCGAGCTCGGCAATGTCCTTGTAGGCGTCGAGGGCGCTGCGCAGCTGCTCCTCGCTCCACAGGTCCTGGAGGGCCGACTCGTCCTCGCTGGCCACGAGCTCGGCATAGACGTCGAGCACCACCGCGACCACCTTCCTGCCGACGCCGGAGAGCAGAGGGATGCAGTCCACGACGGGCAGGCCGTGCTGGGACATGATCCAGGAGATGTTGTTCATCCTGAGGCGGACAGCGCTGAACTTGCGGGCCAGATCTTCGGCGAGCTTGGAGAGGCGCTCGGTGCGGTCGAAGGGCACGCCGGCCTTCTGGTCCCTGTACATCGCGCGGTAGCAGGCGACGGCGGCCTTGAGTTCGCTGCGACTCCAGGGCTTGCGGTGCAGGACGCGGTCAATCTTCCAGTCGCGGGAGAGGATCTGTTCAAGCGTGGCGAGCACCTT
This sequence comes from Desulfovibrio sp., assembly GCA_016284885.1. GTDB lineage: Bacteria > Desulfobacterota > Desulfovibrionia > Desulfovibrionales > Desulfovibrionaceae > Desulfovibrio. The sequence continues at coordinate 3,560 of JAEEPQ010000080.1, read as the reverse complement.
TTCATCGGTCTCGCACTGGGCGCGGAAGCCCTTGCACACCGGGGCGTTGTGCATGGCCATCTGCCAGGTGAGAGTGTTGAGGATGCTCTTGGCCTCCTCCTGGCTGTGCCCTGTCCGGGCGGCAACGGCGCGCAGGACTGCTTCAGGCGTCAGCGTGCCGCTCGTCTTCTGGCTTTCCAGCAGCGCAAGATAGCTGTCGACGGCGATGGCGAGATTTTCGCGGGACCATGCAAGTTCCATTCATTTCCCTTCTGCGCCCTCAAGGCGCGGGTTGGCAATGGCTGGCTCCTTGGCGCCCAGGGGGCTGGACGCGGACCGGAGCCTTTGCCGGCGCGTTCGGAACCAGGGCTCCGGGTGGCGCGCTGACGGCAGGTGCGCGGGATGCGCGGGTGCGGATGCGGGCTCCGCGGATTTTGCCGATGGTTGCGCCACTTCCTCCCCAGCTTCTCCTGCAGACGGGCCGCAGGGGGCTGGAGGCGGGCCAAGCAGCAAAGCGTCTGGCCCCAGAGTACATAAGGCGCTACGGTCACATATTAAACGGTAAAAAATGTCAAGTGGGTAGTTCATGCAGAATGCTGAAAAGTTTTCTCACCTCCCGAGCCGCAAGGTAGCATGCTGTCAAGCGGGCGGATCACGTAGCTTTTCACATTTATCACGGCTATCTCTTGAATATTTGTAAAAAGTCCGCCACGCCTTGCAAAAAGCGTGGCCTGCAGCTGTTCGCCACCCTTCCTGTTCGTTGCCCTTCTCCCGCTTGCAGGGGAGGCTGATGCCGGACGCCGGAAGGCTCTGGAGGCCTAGCCGAAGCTTGGGCCGGACTGGCAGGGCCAGGCAAAAGGCCGGAAAAGGGAATAGGCTGGAGCCTGGCTTTGAGAGGGGCTGCGCCTTCCCCTTCCCTTTCCGCTTTCCTGCCATCCCCCTTCACGCTGGAACGGCTGCGTGCATGAATCCGAACTGTACGCCATCGGAAACCCGCCAGGCGGTGTACGCCTACCTCTACATGCTGGACAAGGAGCGTGCCGGCGAGGCCAACAGCAAGACCCAGATCAGGCGTGCCCTGCAGGAGCGGCTCCCCCTGCGCAGCGAATTTTCCCTCGAAAAACGCTTCCAGAACATTTCCGCCGTGCTGGCCGAAGACGGCAAGACCTTCGTCAAGGGCTACCTGCCGCTGCCCAACGTCGGCAGGGGCGTTGCCAGCGTCATCCGGCATGTCGTCAGCGAGGTCGAGTCCTCGTCGCAGCTGGTCGAGGAGGCTCTCGGCTTTGCCGTGCGCTGCGAGTTTCTTGCCCTCGGCAAGGCCAGAAACGACAAGGGCCGGCCGCGCGGCGGCTTGCCCGACGAGCTTTGGACGGAGAGGGCCGGCCGGCGCATGCCGGCACGCCGCAGGGCCGAGACCTGCCTCTTCTCCAGGGATCCCAAGCTCAAGGCCTGGCTGGTCCTTCGCTCCCGGGGCCTGCGCGAATTCTGTGGCGCTAGGGCGCCCTTCGAGGAGGCGCCAGACATGCCCTATCTTGAGATCCACCACGTCGTGTCCTTGGCCAGGGAGGGCTGGGAAGCGCCCGAGAACGCCGTCGCGCTCTGTCCCAACTGCCACAGGGCCATGCATTTTGCCGCCGACAGAGAGGAGCGCGTCCGGCGTCTCTACAGCCTCTTTGCCAGGCTCGATGCCGGCGCTTTCGGTGCGGACGGCGCCTAGAGGATCTTCCCCCGCTCAGCCCTGCCTCGTCGTCTGGACGCGCGCCGTCTGGACACGCACCGGCAAGGGCGTAAGCTTGCCCCCACGGCTGGCCTGCCTCCGGCAGGCGCCGGGAGGAGACGCGCCATGGCCGACACCATGACAAAGGCCCAGCGGCATGCCGTCATGTCGCACATCCGAAGCCGGGACACGAAGCCGGAGAAGCTGCTCCGCTCCCTTGTCCACCGCCAGGGCTTCCGCTTCCGCATCTGCCGCAAGGATCTCCCCGGCAGGCCCGATCTCGTGCTCAGACGCCACCGCACCTGCGTCTTCGTGCACGGTTGCTTCTGGCACAGGCACGCCGGCTGCCGTCTGGCTTCCATGCCCAAGGACAACGCTGACTACTGGCAGGCCAAGTTCGAGCGCAACCAGGCCCGCGACCGGGCCAATGTCAGGGAGCTACTGGCGCTTGGCTGGAACGTCGTCGTGGTCTGGGAGTGCCGGCTTAGGCACTTCGGCGAGGCGGATCTGGAAAGGCTCTGCCAGCTCATCCGCGAAGGAGGGAGCCTGGCTGAGCCTCGACTAGCCGTCATTGGCGGAACGCCCGAGGAATTCGGCCAGCCGGCCCGGCCGGCGTCGCAGGCCGGCTCCGCGCAGATGAGAGCGGAAACGGGAACAGAAGCAGGATCGGAAGCGGGAACGGAAGCGGATTCGGCCACGTGCGGCGCTGGCTTGGCAGAGCATACCTAATCTGGACAGCGAGTGTCCGGCTTCCTGCAGGTGCGCTGAACCGCGCCCTGCGCAATTTGGAGAGAATGCGGTCCAGAGTGCCAAGCATGGCCTTGATGCCGATGGGCTTGGCGATGTGGCCGTCCATGTCGCACTGGCGGGCGCGCTCGATGTCCTCCTGCATGGCGTTGGCGGTCATGGCGACGACAGGGATGGATGCCAGGGCGCGTATGGCCTTGGTCGCATCGTAGCCGTTCATGACGGGCATCTGGATGTCCATGAGCACGGCGTCGTAGCGGCCAGGCCTGGAGGCTGCCACCTTGTCCACGGTCTTCTGGCCGTTTTCCCCGTGTCGAGCGCGAAGCCGGCGTCGGCGAGTATCATCTCGGCTATCTTGCGGTTGATGGCGTTGTCCTCGGCCAGCAGGAGGCGCTTGCCCTTGAAGTCAATATCGCAGTGGATGCCGTCGCCGGCCGCGGGGCCGGCCTCTTCGGGCGCCTGGCTGTAGGCAAGGGCAGGCGCACCGTGAAGCAGGTGCCCCTGCCCTGCTCGCTTCGACGGTGATGGAGTCGCCCATGAGCTCGACGATGTGCGGGTGATGGCCATGCCGAGGCCCGTGCCCTGCAGGCTGCTCTGGGTGGAGCTGCGCTCCTGCTCGAAGGCCTCGAAGACCTTGTCCGCGAATTCCGGCGACATGCCGATGCACGTGTCCCTGACGGCGAGCTCGTACTTGCCGGCATGCTCCCCTGATGCAGTCTGGACAAGGCGCACGGACACGCTGCCCCGGCAGGGGTGAACTTGCTGGCGTTGCCGACGAGGTTGAGCACCACGCGCCTGAAGTGGCTGTCGTCGCACTTGACGTAGGGCCGCTGGACGCCTCGGCAGTCCACCTCGAAGGACACGCCCTTGGCATCGATCTGGCTGGCGAAGAGGCCGCAGACGTCCTCCACTGAGGCGCGCAGGTCCGTGTCGGCGGGGGTCAGCTCGAGCTTGCCGTTCTCGATGTGGCTCTTCTCGAGGGTATCGTTGATGAGGGCGAGCAGGTGCTGGGAGGCATCGCCTATCTTGTCGAGGTAGGCGCGCATCTCCTCGCCGCTGACGCGCCGGCGTCGGGCGAGGTCCGTATAGCCGATGATGGCGTTCATGGGCGTGCGGA
>JAEEPQ010000331.1 GCA_016284885.1 Desulfovibrio sp. | reverse complement strand
CAAAGCCGGCACCCTGCACTGTTGCAGGATGCCGGCTTTGCTATGCAGGCGTTCGCGTTGCGTCGCCAGCTGGGACGCTTAGGCCTTGGCTATCTCGATGGAGCGGGCCTGAGGCTTTGCCGGCGCCTTGCGGGGAATCTCGACGGTGAGAACTCCGTCCTTGAAGCTGGCGTGGATGGCGTCGGCATCGGCGTCGTCGGGCAGGGATAGCCTGCGCAGGAATCTGCCGTAGACGCGCTCGGCGACGTGCTTCTTCTCGCCCTCGGCCTTGGCCTCCTTCTTCTCGCCGGAGACGGTCAGGACGCGGTCCTCGACCTTGACTTCAACGTTCTCGGGGGCAACGCCGGGGAGCTCCACATGCATGGCGTAGGCCTTGTCGCTGCTCGCCAGATCCATGCCGGGCAGGAAGTCGGCCAGGCAGGCCGGCTCAGCCTGGTTCTTGTCCTCGCCGGCAGGCTGGCCGAAGAAGCCGCCGAAGAGGCGGTCGATGTCGTCGTGCAGGCGGGAGACGCCGTCAAAGCGGGGACCAAAGGCGGAGCGGACGGGGAAGATGCTGGGATATGTAAAGAGCGACATGACAATGACCTCCTATAAACGAAATAGCTTGCTATTGAATTCCTGTCTTGCTGTGAGAGTAAGGCTTGTTGCATGGCTTCAATAGGAAAGCTTAGCTTTGCCTTATGCGGAAAGTCTCTTTCCTTCTGCACCCAGAAGATAGATCTGGATGGCACTTTGTAAAGGGATTTTTCCAAAAAAAATTTGCAGTGCGTTGCTTGCAGAGACAAAAACGCGCCGCCAGCCATGGGCTGGCGGCGCGCTGCAGGCCGTCAGAGAAGAGGGTGGAGAGAGGTGGGAAAAGGGAGGGGTACCGGCGCTTAGCCCTTGGCTATCTCGATGGAGCGGGCCTGGGGCTTCACAGGCGCCTTGCGGGGAATCTCGACGGTGAGGACGCCGTTCTTGAAGCTGGCGTGGATGGCGTCGGCATCGGCGTCGTCGGGCAGGGAGAGCCTGCGCAGGAAGCTGCCGTAGACGCGCTCGGCGACATGCTTCTGACAGCCCTCGGCCTTGGCCTCCTTCTTCTCGCCGGAGACGGTGAGGATGCGGTCCTCGACCTTCACGGCAACGTCTTCAGGGGCGACGCCGGGCAGCTCCACGTGCATGGCGTAGGCCTTGTCGCTGCTCGCCAGATCCATGCCGGGCAGGAAGTCGGCCATGCAGGCCGGCTCGGCCTGGGCCTTGCCCTCGCCGGCGGGCTGGCCGAAGAAGCCGCCGAAGAGGCGGTCGATGTCGTCGTGCAGGCGGGAGACGCCGTAGAAGCGGGGACCAAAGGCGGAGCGGACGGGGAAGCTGTTGGAATATGTATAGAGCGACATAGCAATGACCTCCTTCATGCAAACTTTTTGATTCGAATACTGCCACTCAAGAAGAGATAGGCACTGCAGACTGGATGTCAAGAGAGGCTTTTCACTGCGCTTATGCAGAGGGTCCTTTTTCGTCTGCACCACAAAGGTAGGTCGGCCTAGCTGATTGTAAAGAGTCTGTCCCCCAAAAAAATTAAATTCTTTGCTCTGGGAGCTCGGCAAGGCGCTGGAAGCCCTGCATCCCGGAAGGCTGACCTCGTCTGGCGGGAGCGGAAGCTCAGGCTTCGCCTGCCAGGGAGATAAGCGCTGGACAGGTGCCGTCAAGGGAGGCAGACTCCCGGGGTCTCGCCAGCGGCAGAGGCTGGGAGCGCCGCACCAGGCAGGCGTCTGCGGGAGCTGGCTGCGGAAGCTTTGCCAGCTTTGCCGCAGCGCTGTGACGAGCGTCACAGGCAGAAGGGGGCCTGTGCGGCACTGTGCTGCCGGCGGGGGGAGGGCGCCCCCGCGGCCGCCTGCGCCAAGCCGGCGGCGCAAGCCCATGGAGTGAGGAATGAAGCGAAAGATCGTGCATATCGACAGAGACAGGTGCACCGGCTGCGGCCTGTGCGCCAAGGCCTGCCACGAAGGCGCCATCGCCATGGAGGACGGCAAGGCCGTGCTC
>JAEEPQ010000079.1 GCA_016284885.1 Desulfovibrio sp. | reverse complement strand
CTGGCGCCTCGAAAATTTGTTCTATTTTCCGGAATATTTTTCGTGTTTTTATTAGTGAAAGGCTCTAAACATGCGTACAGTAATCGTTGCTATTAAGCATGTTTATATTTTGCTTAGATGTTTGCCTCAGAAAATGAGTATCTTTACCGCTGCCATTTGGTCCTCTTCAATGGGGCTGAGGCGATTGCTTCGGGAAATGCGCACCTTTACTATGCCTATTTGGATTCCGCCAATGGGGCCGGAGCGCTTGCCCTCGCAGCAAGGATGCACACGGGATTTTCTTTGCGGCGAGGACAGTTTCCTTCCCTGTCGATGAATAGGCAGAGGTTCCTCGAAAAGGCCATGGGATTCAGGGTAGACCTAAACTGCAGGCACTTCAAGCCTCTGCGGAAAGGAGGTCAGTGCCGGAGAGGCAGGCCACGTGCGCGCCGTAAGGCCGGAGAGTAATTAATATTTTGATTTTATTGATATTTTCAGGAAGGCGTCTTCCGGTGAAGGCATGCCTGTCAGCGCTCCCAAGTCCTCCATTTGTGTATCGTGGTCTGGTCCCCCAACCACACTTCCCTTTGGAGAGCAGCATGCCTGTCGAAATAGCGCCCCTTTACCACGCGGCTTTTGGCACCGAGCCCTATCCCTATCAGGTCTGTCTGGCCGAAGATCTCTGGCCTGACATCCTTGACGTGCCGACAGGACTTGGCAAAACCGCAGCCGTTCTGCTTGCCTGGATATGCAAGCGGATCAACCGCGATGCCGGCCCCCCCCCGGCGGCTTGTCTGGTGCCTGCCCATGCGCGTGTGGTCGAGCAGACCTTTGCCCTTGCGCAGCAGTGTTGCCAAGCCCTGCAGACCTCGACGCAGCTTGATGCCTTCAGAGATCTGTTCGGCACCATCTTCCCCTGCCGTCCCCTGTGGATAAGCGCCACGATGAACGAAGGCTGACTTGCCTACGTCGACTTCACGCCGCGCATGGACAGTCTTGACGTGGCATCGCTCCGTGCAGACGATCTCGACAACCCGCAGGTCAAGCGCCGTCTCGAGGCGGTTAAGCGGGTCAGCAGGCTGGCGGGCGCGACGAAGCACAAGGCGCTGGCTGCCACCGTCCTCAGAGCTCACCGTCAGGAAGCCCTGACACTCGTCATCAGAAATACGGTGAAGGACGCCGTGGCAACGTGGCTAGAACTCGCAAAGGCGCTCGTCCGGCAGAACCGCGGGCCGGAGCTGGTGCTGCTCCACTCCCGATTCCGTCCGGCGGACCGCAAGAATCATCTCGGCCGGGCGCTCGCCCCGCTTGCCCCGGAAGGCCGCATCATCGTTTCCACGCAAGTCGTCGAGGCCGGCATCGACATTTCGGCCGCAACGCTCTTCACCGACATTGCTCCCTGGCCTTCGCTCGCGCAACGCTTCGGGCGCTGCAACCGCCACGGAGAGCGGGCCAGCGCCGACATCTACTGGATAGACAGGGAATTGACCGCCGCCTGCGCCCGTCGTCCCTACAGCGAAGCCGAACTCGCCACGGCTAGGCACAGGCTGCTGGAGCTTGAGGATGCGTCGCCGGGCACGTTGCCGAAGACGGAAGGGGACATGGAAGTCCGCCAAGACCTCCGGAAGCAGGACATGCTGAACCTCTTTGACACAACGCCGGATCTGGCCGGCGAGGACGTCGCACGTCTCTCCCTACATCCGCTCCTCGGGCGACCTGAACGTCTATGCGTTCTGGCGGGATTGCGACCGGCAGAGTGGCAGCCTGTCCGGCCAGCCTCAACCGTCTCCTGACGGACTCTGCCCCGTTCCTGTCGGTGAGATGCAGCAATGGCTCGCAACGCATCCAGCATGGCGGTGGGATTGTGACGCCGGCGCGTGGTGCAGGGTTCAGCGCGCCTGCCCTGGCGCCCGCCTGCTCCTTTGCCAAGCTGACGGCGGGTATTGTCCGGCAACAGGGTGGGACGTCGTCGTAAAGGCTCCTGTCCCTGCCGTGCTGGACGGTTTCGGCTTGTCTGACCCCGATGTCCTTCTTGACGGCGACAGCGCAAGCGTATCCGCCAGGCAAGAACTGACTAAGCACTGCGCCATGACGCTCGCCGAGCTTAAAAAGTTGCTTGCCAGTGTCGACAGCCCCGCGCTGGAGCCGTTGCGCGCCGAACTGGAGGATGCAGCCTGCAACCACGACTGGGGCAAGCTTCACAGCCTGTTTCAGGAAGCGTGCACCGATGCCGACACATCCAAGTTCTGGGCAAAGGCTCCGCACATGAAGCGCTACGCCAGGCACGGCTTCCGCCACGAGCTTGCCATGCTCGCCCAGGGCTGCCGCAGCGACCTCGCCGCGTGGCTTGTCGCCAGCCTTCACGGCAAAATAGGACTCTCCATTCGATCGCTGCCCGGCGAGGACTAGATGCTCGAGCGGACGACGCGGGGCATCATCGAGGGCGACGAGCTTCCTGCCTGCGGGTCCTGGCCCAGAACAAGGCTAAAGTGGCTTGACAGGACCGACTATGCCAGCGGTCCGGCCAAGGGGTACAAGAAGCCCCGCGCGAAGTAGCGCCGCCCTAAGGCTCCGCCGCCAGGCGGAGCCTGCAGGAGGCTAGCGCCGGAAGAGCCGGAAGAACCCGCCCACGAAGCCGGCCGTCCCCTGGATGATGCCGGTGAAAGTGTTGAGCACCACCCTGGCGCCGCTGACCTTGGTCTCCGGCTTGGCGAGGGGGCCGACGACGTACACGGGAATGACGGGCAGGCCCCGCATGTCGACGGTCACGTCCATGTCGATGCGCATGGCGTTGAGGTCCACCTTGCCCTTGCCGTGGACGTTCATGCCGCTGTCCTTGAGCAGGAAGTCCTCGGTGCGGAACACGCCGTGGTCTATGGTTGCGGATCCGGAGATGGAGGTGAACTCCGTAGGCTTGCCCTTGAGGCGCCCCTCGTTGTCCGCGCTCTGGAAGCTGCCCTTGCCTGTGGAGAAGTGGAGCTTGCCGGAGAGCTGGCGCGGCAGATCCCCAGTCCTGGCCATGGCGGCCTGGAGGTTGCAGCTCACGGCTGCCTTGCCCTTGAAGTCGGACTTCACGCCCTTGGCCTTCATGGCTTCGCCCAGCTGCACGTTGCGGGCGGTGCTGCCGATGTTGAAGGCAAGCCCCTTGTCGAAGTTCACCCGGCCTGTCACGGAGAGGCTTCCGCCGTAGGCGCCGGCCTGAAGGCCGCTGATGCTCAGGCGCCCTTCCTTGAGCGCCAGGGGCGCCTTGACGCCCGTGAAGCGGAGCTTGCTGACGGTGAGCGAGGCAATTCTGGCCGTGCCCTGCGCGTCGAAGTCCTTGAGGAAGCGCAGGTCGAGCTCGTGGCCGGGATCGCTGGCGCCGGCACTGCCGTCTCCTTCCTTGCCCTCCTTGCCGTTCTTCAGCAGTGCGTCCAGGTCGAGGCTGCCGGCGTCGAGGTCGAAGCCTATCTGCGGCCGCTTGCCGGCCAGGGCGACGTCGAGGCTGCCGGCGAGAGGAGCGCCGGCGGCGCGGGTTCTGAGGTGCTTCACCGCAATGCGGGAGCCGTCCGCCTGGAAGGCGAAGGAGCCCTTGAAGGCAGTGAATTCCTTGTGGAGTTCAGGCGTCTTCGCAAACACAGCCCTGAGGAAGAGCGGCAGATCCACGCTGGCCTCGTGCACCGTGCCGGCGTAGCTCTTGGCCTTGCCGGCTGCACCCGACTGGAGGAGGGTGACGCGCGCCTTGAGTCCCGGAAGCGTCAGGCCGGCATTCTCGAGGCCGCACTGGCCCGCCACCGAACTGTAGGAGAGCCCGCCCTTGAGGCCGAGCTCTATTCCCGAGCCCGGGAGATGTGCCAGGCGCTCCAGCCGGTGCACGGCGATGGTCGAGGCGAGGTTCTTGAAAGAAATGCCCTTCTCCTTGCCCGCGAAGGCCAGCCACACCGTGCCCGTGGAGTCGGCCTGCCCCGTCCAGCCGTTGCCGGCGTGGCTGGCGCGCCACTTGCCGTTGACGCCGACGACGGCGCCCCGGCGCTGGGCGCTCTGCAGGTCGCAGTCGAGCGCAAGCTTGTCGAAGGGCGTCGTCTTTCTGCCGTCAGTCAGGAAGGCGCCCTTGGCGCCTGACATCTTTACCTCGCCGTGCAGGCTGGCCAGGAAAAGGTCGATGTCGCGCCCCTTGGCCCTGGCCTTGCCGCGACCCTCGAGCGTTCCCTTGACAAAGGGCAGGAAGGGGCAGTCCCTGGCGAGCTGGCCTGCCTGAACGCCCTTGGTCTGGACGTCGAATTCGAAGACCGGCGTGAGGTGCGTGCCCCGGATGACGCACTGGCCCTTGAAGGGGCCGGAGTAGAGGTCGGCCGATGCCTTGATGGCGCAGTCGCTGACCCCGGGCCTGCCGGAGGGCGTGGGGAGAATGGCGACCTTGGCTTTGCGGAGCTTGAGGGGACCGTAGTGTACGAGGTCGGCAGAGAGGTTGATGTCGTAGCCGCAGACGTCGGCATCGCTGTTCTTCTGCGCAGCCTCGCAGGCCTCCCTGGCAGCCTTGCTCTCCTTCGCCTTCTTCGCGTCCGCCGTCTCCTTGGCGTTCCTGCCGTCGCCGGTGTCATCGAGGACGACCTTGCATGTCGACGGCCTCGGCTTGCGGCCCCAGAGTTCGTCGAGGGTGAGGCTGGTGAGGGGTCTGTGCACGTAGGAGGGGGGCTGGGGAATGTCGCCGAGCGACTCGGGCATGGCAACGCCGAGATCCACTTCGCCGCTCTTGAGGTCAAGAAAGACTACGGGATCGGCGAAGGAGGCGACGCCGCCCTTGCCGCGGAATTCGTAGCCTTGGGCCGTGGCCGCCACGCGCGGGCAGTGCAGGCGGTTTCTGTCCAGCGTGAAGTCGATGATGCCCTCGGAAACCTGGTCAAGCGCCACCTGCAGGCCCGGCGTGATCCAGCGGCCGAAGCCGAGCCAGCGCGTGAGGGAAAGGCGCGTGACGCTGGCCCGTCCCGTGATGGCTGGCCCCTTGCCGCCGAAGGAGAGGATGGCGTCGAGGCCGGCCGAGTCCTTGCCCATGGACATGTTGCTGATTTCGATGCGCAGGTCGCCGGGCGCCGGCTGCTGCGGGAGCAGGTCGGCGTAGGGCAGGGGGTTGCCGGTGGCGTCTGCCTTGGCGGGGTAGGCCTTGCCCGCCAGGGCGAAGTGGATGGGGGCCGCGTCGTAGACGTAGGTGCCCTTGATGTCGCCGTCGGCGACAATGCCCTCGGCACCGCCCCGGAACTTAAGCCTGGCCGTGAAGCGCGTGGAGAGCAGAGGCAGCTCCGCAGCGCCGTCCACCGTGAAGCGGCAGCGCTCGATGGGATTGCTGAGCCTCGTTCCGCCGCTGGCCTTGAAGTTCTTGAGCGCCCACACGCGGCCGTCCGCTTCCTTGAAGACCAGCCGCGTGACCCCAAAGCGGGCGCGCGCCCGGTTGAGCAGGCTCTGCACCTCAGCCTGCACCTCGAGGCCGTCGACGTCGAGGGCTGCGCCGGCCTGGTCCCGGATCTGGCAGCGGCCGTCCATGATGCGCAGGTCGAAAAACTTTGGGAAAAGGCGCTTGAGCATGTCGCCCGGCGTTTCGTCCTGGGCCGTGCCTTCGCCGTCAATGCGGGAGGCCAGCTCCTTCGCGGCAAAGGGGAGCAGGCCTTCGGCCTGGGGGCGCATGAGCGTCACCTGCTCGGGGAAGAACTGGCCCTCGAAAAGGCTGACCAGGCTCGGCGCCACGAGGGCGTAGGCGGCATGGAAGGCGAAGCCGTCCTTCTTGAGGCAGACGCCTTCCAGGGTGATGACGGGGGAGGGGAAGAGCTTGAGCGTGGCCGAGCCGGTTTCGACGCTGCAGCCGGAATGCCGTTCGAAGCGCTGGAAGGCTGCCTCAAGCAGGCTGTGGAAGTTGACCTGCAGATAGATCAGGGCGCCGAGCGCCAGCACCGCCAGCGCGCCTGCAGTAGCTGCGAGGATTTTGAGGATGCGCTTCGTGCGCGCCGGCAGCCTGATCTGCATGGGACTTCCCGGACCGGGTCAGCCTCGAGCCCCCCGGAGGGCGCCGATGCGTAGCTTGTGGATCTGGATCACGGTGCTGCTCCCCCGAAGCCTGTCTGCGTCCGGTCTCCCGCAGCGGGGCGGGGCTTATGCGGAGAGGCCAAGCTCCTGCGCGGAAGGCGCCTGCCGGCTGTAGGCGGGCTCTGCCTGGTTCGCACCGTCCCGTTCGGCCTCAAGCGCCTTGATCCGGGCTTCGAGGGCCTGGACGGCAGTGAGGAGCCTGGCGTTTTCCTCCCGGGCTTTGCGGAACTGGCGGTCCTGGCTCAGGGTGCTGAAAGCGAGGACAACGACGATGGCGCTGGCGAAGAAGAAAAGGAAAAGCATGTAGGAGAGCATGGGGACATCCTTGAGAACGGCCCGGACTCGCGCGGATGTCCGCATCCGGCGCCCGGCCCGAAAGCGCGCCCTGCTCCGGACTGGCTGCGGGAGGGCACTATACGCTAGTCTTATCGGGCGGGCAAGGCGAGGCATAAGGGCTGGAGCACGGTTTTGCAGACTCAGGGCGCCTGTTCCGGACCTGTCCCGGGCCGGGGCCTGCCCTGCGCGCTGTCCGGCATGCCGGCCCGCCGGGGAGGGCCTTTGTGCCTGCCTGCGTGGCATCTTCGTCCTGGCGGTGCGCATGCTCCCAGCGCTTCACCCCGCACGGGGAAAGAATCGTCCAGTGGGCGCAGGCCATGGTGGCGGAGCCCGTGTGCAGGGGGAGGCAAGAGAGAGCGTGACGCAGGCCAGTGCTGGCACAGTGGCGGGAACGTTCTGCTTTGCGCTTCCCGGGAGGGCGCGTCGCCAAGAGGCTGGAACCAAAGCCTACGTGCCGAGGCAGGCGGCATCGTCACGCCTTGCTCCGCACAGCGCCTGGCGGCACAGCGCATTGCGGGCGTGCACGTCCCGCAGGCCCAGCCGGCTTTGCAGTCTTTGGCCTGGCAGGCTATAAGGGCGCGACCGCAGGGCGGGAGCCCTGGCGGCGTTCGCAAGGAGGACAGAGGATGCCGGAGCAACTGGAACTGCACATGGTCATGGCCGATGAGCAGGGCAGCATCTACGACGATCCCGACCTGCTCATGGTCGTGAACAGGGGCGGGGAATGGGGCACGCCCAAGCCCGACGAGGTCATTCCGCTGCCCAGGGAGAGCGAGCTCTTTCTGCTGCCAGGGCGCAAGGCCGTGGGGCTCGATCCTGAGAGTGGCGAAACCATGGAGACGGACTACCTTGCCTGCGCGGCCTTTGCCGCGCCCGGCTACACGCTCTCGGCCCATCCGGCCTACGCCAGGCAGGACGGAGCGCCCCTGCTTCCGCTCTTCGCCTACGGCGCCGTGGGCTTTGCCGACGAGCGCTTCTGGATCTGCGCCAGGCGCGTGGACCGGGATCCGCGCCAGCAGTTCACCAAGGTCCACCGCAGCGCCATACGCAAGAACATGGAGCGCCTGCTGAAGGACTATGCAAAGAACCGTCTGGTCGGCCACATCCTCAAGGACTGCGTGGCCCGCTACGACTGTCCGGCTGCCAGGAACTTCGCCCTCGGTCGCTACGAGGCGCCCCTGCCGAGTTCCCAGACCTGCAACGCGCGCTGCGTGGGCTGCATCTCGGAACAGGCCGAGAACTCCCCCATCGCCGTGACGCCCCAGTGCCGGCTCGACTTCACGCCGACGCCCGAGGAAGTCTGCGAGGTCATGCGCATCCACGAGGCCCGCGAGACGAAGGTTCCCGTCTACTCCTTCGGCCAGGGCTGCGAGGGCGATCCGCTGATGAATCCGGATCTGCTCTGCGAGAGCGTGCAACTCTTCCGCGAAGGCGGGGGCCGGGGCACGGTCAACTGCAACACCAACGCCTCCAGGCCCGATGCCGTGGCGCGGCTTGCCGATGCCGGCCTCACCAGCCTGCGCGCCAGCCTCAATTCCGCCAGGGAGGAGGTCTACAACAGATACTACCGCCCGCACGGCTACAGCTTCGAGGACGTCAAGGCCTCCATCAGGACGGCGCGCGAGCGCGGGATCTTCGTCTCCCTCAACCTGCTCTTCTTCCCCGGCGTCACCGACACCGAGCGGGAGCTCGAGGCGCTGGCGGGCCTGTGCGGATCGCTTGGCGTGAGCATGATCCAGTGGCGCAACCTCAACATCGATCCTGAATTCTATCTCGACCTCATGCAGGGCGTGGACCATGGCCCCAGCATGGGCCTGCACGTTTTCATGAAGCGGCTGAAGAAGGCCTGCCCCTGGCTGCGCTACGGCTACTTCAACCCCTATCTGGGCGACAGAGCGGAGCTTTCCGCCCCCATGCCAGGCACATGGATCATGCCCCAGGCAGAGCCCAGGGCCTGCGGACCCGAAGACGGGGCGGCCGAAGCCCGCGCGAGCCAAGCCACAAGCCCGGACGCAAGCCCGGACGCAGGCGCGGCTGAGGTGGCGAGGTAGCCCGCTGGGCTTCGCCGGAACCCGGGGGCATGCCGACCCGCATCGGGGAGGCTGCATCCCCCCGCAGGCGAAGCTGCGCGGAACAGCAATGAAGACAAACCGTCCCGGCTTTCGGCCCGGGCAATCGGACTCTTCGCGCCGGATCTGGCGCGAAAGGACAGGGCCGGCAAGGAAGGGACCGAGATCACTACAGGAGATTGTCTGACATGAACATTCTTGTCGTCGGCGGCGCCGGCTACATCGGATCCCACAACGTCCACGCGCTCTGCGAGCGCGGCGACAACGTCATCGTTCTGGACAGCCTTGTCACCGGCCATCTGGAAGCCGTGCACTGCAAGGCCAAGTTCTATCTGGGCGACATCCGCAGCCGCAAGGATCTGGACAAGGTCTTCACCGAGAACAAGATCGATGCCGTCCTCCACTTCGCCGCCTTCATCGAAGTCGGCGAGAGCGTGGGCAATCCGCTCAAGTACTTCGACAACAATTCCGTGGGCATGGTCTGCCTGCTCGAGGCCATGCGCGACTACGGCGTGGACAAGCTGGTCTTCTCCTCCACTGCGGCCGTCTACGGCGAGCCCACGCGCATCCCCATCTGCGAGGACGATCCCAAGGATCCCACCAGCCCCTACGGCGAGAGCAAGCTCATCATGGAGCGCATCATGAAGTGGACCGGCGAGGCCCACGGCATACGCTGGGTCTCCCTGCGCTACTTCAACGTGGGCGGCGCCCTGCACGGCGGCCAGATCGGCGAGGACCACAAGCCCGAAAGTCACCTCATCCCGCTCATCCTGCAGGTGCCGAGGGGCATGCGCCCCCACATCTCCATCTACGGCGACGACTATCCCACGCCGGACGGCACCTGCATCCGCGACTACCTCTACATCATGGATCTCGCGGACGCGCACCTCAAGGCCGTCGACTACCTCGCCGGCGGCGGCGAGACCGTCATCTGCAACCTCGGCAACGGCCAGGGCTTCTCCGTCAAGGAGATGATCGAAACGGCCCGCAAGGTGACGGGCCATCCCCTGCCCGCCGTCGTGACGCCGCGCCGTCCCGGCGACCCGGCCCGTCTCGTGGCCTCGTCCGAACGTGCCCGCCAGGTGCTGGGCTGGGAGCCCAAGGCCGGCATCGAGGAGATAGTCGCCACCGCCTGGGAGTGGCACACCAGGCATCCCAGAGGCTTTTCCAAATAGCCCTGCCGGGCTTCGCAAACCGCGCCTGAGGATCCCCGCCTGGGGATCCTCAGGCGCATTGCTTTTTCTGCCGGGGCCTAGGACAGCTTCCAGGCGGACTCGATTTCAGCGCAGTACATGACCGACCAGCCAAGGCTGCCGTAGATATCCCTGGGAATGGATGCGTCGATGAAGTCGGCTGCCGAAAGCTCGTGCCGGAGCAGGACCCGGCACACGCAGGCCCAGCGGCCTTCGGCGATGGCGGGGCGCCCGTCGAGATCCACGAGGTGCAGGCCGGCCTTGGCTATTTTATCCTTCTCCTCGGCGCCGGTGTGGGTGCCAAGATAGGTGAGCTCCTGCTTGTGGGCCCCCTCGAAGTACGAGATCGAGAACCGTCCCGTCTCGTCGATGAGCTTGCGCGTGTAGTGCGGGCCGATATAGACGGTGCAGACGGGCTTTTTCCAGGCGTTGCCGAGGCCGCCCCATCCGGCGGTCATGGCGTTGACTTCGCCGCTCTTCCCGCGCGCCGTCACGGCCGACCAGTTCTTGGCCAGGCAGTCCACGGCGTCGACGCCGCGCGCAAACTCTTCGATGGAAATCTTCTGGGGCGCGGGCGCAGCCAGCGCCCTGCCCGGCACGGCGCCTGTCGCCAGGGCAAGGCCTGCGAGCTTGAGCATGTCTCTTCGGGTCTGGTTCATGCAATGATCCTTTTCTGGCGATGGAACGTGTTCAGGAGAGGGATCTGCCGCGGCTGGAAGGGCTTGGCCGGCATCGCAGGCACAAGCGGGTCGCAACCGACGAGTTTCAGGGGCTTCGCCATGTGGAGCGTCCCCTCTGTGTCCTTCTGGAAGCGGGCCGAGGCGGCGGGGCTTAAGGAGGCCCCCGTCGCCTGCCGTCTTGGCAATGCTGTTCATGGCTGCTCCTTGGCGGGCGTTGCGGATTTGGCTTCGGGGGTGCGGAAGCGGTTCAGGCGTCGCCGTCTGCCTTGGCAAGAGCATACGCCGCATAATTCCGGGCGTCTTTGCCGCATCGGGGCCGTTTCTTGCCCATCCGTGTCGCCTGTGCAGCAGGCAAGGCCAGCCGTCCCAGCCCGAGGCCTTTCCTACTGGGCTGCTTCTGCCTTCGGGAGCAGGGGCGCCAGGGCGACGATGCCGGCGCCCATGGCCGCCAGCGGCAGCAGGGCGGATCGCAGGCCGAAGCACTCGGCAAGGAAGCCCGTCAGGGCAGGCGAGCACAGGATGCCGAAAAAGCCGATGGAGGAGATGAGTGAGATGCCGACCGAGGGCTCCACGCGCCGGCTCCTGGCCGTGAGCGAGTAGCACAGGGGAATGGCGGGCGACATGCCAAGCCCCACCAGGGCAAAGCCAGCCGTGGACCAGAGGACGCTCGGCCGCAGGCAGGCGATGACTATGCCGCAG
>JAEEPQ010000078.1 GCA_016284885.1 Desulfovibrio sp. | reverse complement strand
TTGCGGGCCTGCTCCCTGGCTTCGTCGAGGATGAGACTCTCGGTGTAGCGCCGCGTCCTGTTGAGTTCGTCGAGCTCGGTCGCCAGTTCTGCGCTTTCGCTGTAGGAGGTGCTGCGCATGAGCTTGAGGGAGATGCTCGCGTGGCGCATGCGACCGGCCGCGTTGATGCGCGGGGCCAGCTTGAAGCTCACCTGGGTGGCCGTCACCGGCGCGTGGGCGGGAATGCCGCACACGGCCTTGAGGGCCGTGATGCCTGGCCGCAGGGGATGCTCGAGCATGCGCAGCCCGCCTCTGACAAGGATGCGGTTCTGGCCCGTGAGTCGCATGACGTCGGCTAGGGTGCCGAGGGCCACGAGGTCGAGGGCGCTGTCCATCTTGTAGGCCCGTCCCGTTCTGCGGGCGAGGCGAGTGTTGACGGCGGCCATAAGGAAGAAGGCGACGCCGACGCCTGCCAGGTGCGGGCAGGGCACGCTTTCGGATGCGCCCATGCGGGGATTGAAGAAGAAGTTGGCCGGCGGAAGGTTCTCCGGCGGCAGATGGTGGTCGCTGACCACCACGTCGATGCCGAGCTCGCGCGCCTTGGCGATGGCCTTGACGTCCGAGATGCCGGAGTCGACGGTGAGCACGACCTGGACGCCTTCCCTGGCCATCTCCTCGACGCCGGCCAGGTTGAGGCCGTAGCCTTCCCTGTGCCGGTCCGGGATGTGCCAGGAGGGATGGAAGCCGTGGAATTCGAGCACGTCGAGCACGATGGCCGTGCTGGTGGTGCCGTCCACGTCGTAGTCGCCCCACACGGCCAGCTTCTTGCCGGCGAGCAGGGCTTCGACGAGAAAGTCGGCAGCCTCCGGAATCTGGGGCCAGCGCTCGGGGTTCACGAGGCCGGCCAGGCGGGCGTTGAGGTAGTCGTTGATTTCGGCCTCGCTCGTGAGGTCCCGGTGCTTGAGAATGTTCATGAGGAAGGGCGAGATGCAGAGCCTATCGCACAGCCCTGCAGCCTGCCTCTCCTCCGGCGCGTTGCCGCGGTAATGCCAGTCTGCCATGCCGCCTCCAGGTGGTGGACGCAAGGAGCATGGCGCCGGAATGTTTCCGGCGCCGCCAGGCCTGCGCAGGAATGCGCAGGCAGGTTGCGCTAGCCCGCCATCTCCTCGAGGATGGCCTGGGCTGCGCCAGCCGGATCGGTGGCCCGGGTGATGGGGCGTCCGACCACGAGGAAGTCGGCGCCGGACTTCACGGCCTGGAGGGGCGTGCAGACGCGCGCCTGATCGTTTTTGTCCGCGCCGGCAGGGCGGATGCCGGGACACAGAGCGAGCAGGCTCGTCTGCATCTTGATGCTCTTGACCTCGAGGCCGGAGCAGACCACGCCGTCTATGCCCCAGCCATCGGCGTTCCGTGCCAGCTGCAGGGCGAAGTCCTGCGGGGTGGAGGCAATGCCCGGCATCTCGCAGGGACCGAAGCTCGTGAGGGCGGTGACGCCGAAGATGTAGGGGCGATCGCCATTGACGGCCGCCTCCTCGGCTGCCTCCATGGCCGCCTGGCACATCTTCTTGCCGCCCTGACAGTGGATGGTCATGATGGAGACGCCGTTGCGGGCGCCGGCCTTGACGGCGTGGGAGACGGTGTTGGGAATGTCGTAGAGCTTGAGATCCAGGAAGACCTTGAAGCCCATGTCCGCCAGCTGGGCGACGATGGAGGGGCCGGAAAGGATGAAGGCCTCGAGGCCGACCTTGCACCAGGGGACGATGCCTTTGAGGGCGCAGGCCGTGTCGAGGAGGGCTTCCTTTTCAGGTAAGTCGAGGGCGACGATGAGCTGGGCCATGAAGATCCTCCTCAGCCGATGAGGCTGTCGATGAGCGAAGTGTGCAGCGAGGGGGCGAGGGTGGCGGCAAGGTAGGCCGCCCTGAGGTCGGCGTAGGCGCGGTCGAGGCTGTCGTTGAGCACGATGTCGTCGAACCAGCGCGCCTCGCGCATCTCGGCCTTGGCGTTGGCCAGGCGGACCTGGATGACGTCCTCGGGATCGGTTCCGCGGGAGCGGAGCCGGCGCTCCAGCTCCTGCATGCTCGGGGGCAGAATGAAGACGAGCCTGGCCTTGGGCAGGGCCAGCCTGAGCTGGGCCGCGCCCTGGACGTCGATGTCGAAGAGCACGTCGCGTCCCTGCTGGAGCATCTCGCGCAGAGGCGCCAGGGGCGTGCCGTAGCAGTTGCCGTGGACCATGGCCCATTCGGCGAATTCACCGCGGTCGCGGCGCTGGAGGAAGTCCTCCATGGTGGTGAAGCGGTAGTCCCTTCCGTCCACTTCGCCCTCGCGGGGGGCCCGCGTGGTGAAGGAAATGGAGAAGCCGAAATTCGGGAATTCCTGAATGAGCTTTTTGACGAGGGTGGTCTTGCCGGCCCCCGAAGGGGCGCTCAGGACCAGAGCGGTGCCGAGGCGCATTATGCTGTTTCTCCTGTGCTGAAGCGCTGGCTCATGGTGTCAGGCTGCAGGGACGAGAGGATGACGTGGTTCGAGTCGGTGATGATGATGGAGCGCGTCTTGCGCCCCTGGGTGGCATCGATGAGGCGTCCCTGGGCGCGGGCGTCCTCCCGCAGGCGCTTCATGGGCGAGGAGGCGGGATTGACGATGCCGATGATGCGGGATGCCGGCACGAAGTTGCCGTAGCCGACGTTGACGAGCCTGTCCTGGGCCATGGCGGGCTACTCCAGATTCTGGACCTGCTCGCGGCACCTCTCAAGCTCGTTCTTGTAGTCCACTACCAGGCGGGAGAGCTGGACGTCGGGAATCTTGTTGCCGCAGGTGTTGATTTCGCGGAAGCACTCCTGGAGGGTGAAGTCGAGGCGCCTGCCCACGTCGCTCTGCTCCTGGAGCAGCTCCTGGAGGCGATCCAGATGGGTGGCGAGGCGCGTGAGCTCCTCGGCCACGTCCAGGCGGTCCGTGAGCGTCACCACCTCCTGGAGGAAGCGCTGCTCGTCGATCTCGCCTACGTTGAGGCTCGCGAGCTGCTCGTTGACGCGATCCCTGAGGGCCTGCGCGCGTTCCGCGCGTATGGCGGGGGCGCGCTCTTTCACGAGATCCGTCCATTCGGCCATGCGCAGGATGCGGTCCTGCAGGTCGCGGGCAAGGGCGGCGCCTTCGGTCTCGCGCGACTCGTTCCAGTCCGCGAGGGCTTGAGAGAGGCCGTTTTCCAGCGAGGCTGCCAGGCTTTCGTCCACCTCGTCCGTGGGCGCGCTCCACAGGGAGGAGACGCCGAGCAGGACGTTGTAGTCGGGGATGAATTCGTCCTTACGGGCTTCGGCCAGATTCTCCAGCGCCTCCAGCATGCCGGCTGCCTGGGCCTCGTCGAAGCGGGGGGCCAGGACGCCCTGCTGGGACTGCAGGGAAAGGCTGACGTCGAGGCGGCCGCGGGCCGCAAAGCGCTTGACCGTCTTTTCCAGGCGGCTTTCGAGGCCGCGCACGGCAGAGGGTAGCTGCCACTTCAGCTCGAGGCGCTTGCTGTTGACGCTGCGGATCTCCCACTGCTGGGTGAGTCCGCCCTCTTCCATGATGAACCTGCCGAAACCTGTCATGCTGCGCATTGAAAACGTGTCCTTGCTAAGAGTGAATTCCTATGCATACGTTGAAAGTCCTTGCGTTTCAAGAGCGCGCAGGTCCTGCGCTACCTTCCCATGGCTGCAAGAAACTGCCGGTTGCTCTTCGTTGCGCGCATCTTCTCGAGCAGAAATTCCATGCCCTCGGCCGGCTGCATGGGCGCCAGCAGCTTGCGCAGTATCCAGACGCGGTTGAGCGTGTCCTCGTCCAGCAAGAGGTCCTCGCGTCGCGTGCCCGAGCGGTTGATGTCGATGGCCGGGAAGATGCGCCGATCCGCTAGATGGCGGTCCAGGTAGATCTCCATGTTGCCTGTGCCCTTGAACTCCTCGAAGATGACCTCGTCCATGCGGGATCCGGTGTCGGTGAGGGCCGTGGCCAGAATGGTGAGGCTGCCGCCTTCCTCGACGTTGCGGGCCGCGCCGAAGAAGCGCTTGGGGCGCTGCAGGGCGTTGGCGTCGAGGCCGCCCGTGAGCACGCGTCCCGAGGAGGGCGTCACGGCGTTGTAGGCCCGTCCCACGCGGGTGATGGAGTCAAGCAGGATGACCACGTCGCGCTTGCGTTCAACAAGGCGCTTGGCCTTTTCGAGCACCATCTCGCAGACCTGCACGTGGCGCTGGGGCGGCTCGTCGAAGGTGGAACTCACCACCTCGGCGCCCCGGACGGTGCGCTCCATGTCCGTCACCTCCTCCGGCCGCTCGTCGATGAGCAGGACGATGAGGTAGCAGTCCGGGCTGTTGGCCGTGATGGCGTTGGCAAGGGACTGCAGAAGCACGGTCTTGCCCGAGCGGGGTGGGGCGACGATGAGGCCGCGCTGGCCGAGGCCGATGGGGGCCAGGAGGTCCACGATGCGGTTGGCAAAGCCCTGGGCGCCGTTTTCCATCATGAGCTGGCGCTGGGGGTAGAGAGGGGTGAGGTTGTCGAAGAGCACGAGGCTCTTGGAACTTTCGGGTGCGCCGAAGCCCGTCTGCAGCACCTTGAGCAGGGCGAAGTAGCGCTCGCCCTCCTTTGGGGGGCGTATCTGGCCAGCCACGACGTCGCCCTTGCGCAGGGCGAACTTGCGTATCTGGGAGGGGGACACGTAGATGTCGTCCGGTCCAGGCATGTAGGAGCACAAGGGCGAGCGCAGGAAGCCGAAGCCGTCCGGCAGGGTCTCCAGCACGCCGTCGCCGAAGATGGCGCCGTTCTGGGATGCGCAGGCCTGCAGGATGGCGAAGATGAGTTCCTGCTTGCGCATGGCGCTGGGGTTCTCGATGCCGTAGCCGTCTGCCAGGGCCATGAGCTCCGGCATGGACTGCATCTTCAGATCCGAAAGGTTCAGCGAGCCTTCGGCGGCCTGGTCGTCGGGGTTTGCGGTTTTCTTTCTGGACATGGCTCGAGGGGGTTGGACGATGGCGGGGCAGACGGCATGGAACTCCCAGTCTGGCATGCTTGCCGGTGGGAGGGCTTGCTAAGAGGGCAAATCGGAATGATCCCGGCGGCAATGGCGCAGGGGGCCTTGGCGCGAAGGGCGCCAGAGGCTTCGGGAAGGGGAGGGGTGGGAAAAGGGGGACGGAGAAGAAAGAGGGAGAGGGAGGGAGTGGAAAAGGAGAAAAACTACGCCTGATTAGCCTAATGCCAGGGCCAAGGCAAGCGCTTTTCGCTGGGAGTCCAGGCGCTGGCAAAGATGCGCCCCCGGGTCCCTGTCCCCCGTTCGCGTGCAGGGCAGGGCCTGCGGCGCTGCGACGAGGCGCGGGAGCGTGACTGGAGCGGGGGCTTTGCTGCAGGACGGGGATCCAGTCCTATGCCGGTGGCAGGATGCGCTTCGTCTCTTCGTTGGCCGTGCGTACAGCGCGCTCGAGCCCTCTGGTGGCAAAGGCTTCGAGCACGGTGACTCCGGCATCCAGGGCTTCCTCCCAGCGCTCGCGGTCCTCGCCGAAGGGGCGACCCAGCACCCAGCTGGTCACGTCGCCGCGCTGGGGCGGACGGCCGATGCCGATGCGCAGGCGGTAGAAGTTCGGGGTGCCCATCTGCTCGGTGATGGACTTGAGGCCGTTGTGGCCGGCATTGCCGCCGCCGAACTTGAAGCGCAGGGCGCCGGGCGGAATGTCGAGCTCGTCGTGGACCACCACCATGGCGCCCGGCTTGATGCGGTGCCAGGCAAGCAGAGGCTGCACGCACTGGCCGGAGAGGTTCATGTAGGTGGTGGGCTTGGCAACGAGCCAGGTGCCGCCGAGCAGGTCCAGCTTCACCCGCCAGAGCTCGCAGGAGAAGTGCCGGCCGCTCTGGGCCTGGCACTGGCCTTCGCGCTCGGCCAGCTCGATCACGCGGTCGGCGACGAGAAAGCCCGTGTTGTGGCGGGTGCCGTCGTATTTGTCGCCGGGATTGCCGAGGCCGACGAGGACGCCTTTGTAGTCCATGTGCTCGCTCCATGTGCGTCCCCCGGGCAGGGCCCGGCGAGGCCGCGACTGGGCCATGCGGGGGGCTGGACGCTTCCAGGCAGGAAGCGTCCTCCTTGCATGGCCGGCAGTGAAAACGCTTAGGCGGGATCGGCCTTGGCTTGGCTCATCCCGCTGTGCTGGTGGCCTGCCGGCGGCCTGCGCTGCTCGGCAAAGAAGGTCTCCTGCATGTCGTCAAAGGCCTTGTCAGGCTTGACGCAATCGCGAAACGACTCTTGAAAGCGGTATTTTTTCGAAGACGCATCTTCGGTACGTTTCACGTAATTGTGCAGATTTTGCACAAAGGTATCGAAATTTGGCACTGTTCGCCTCCTTCGATGCGGATGCCCGATTTAAAGTGAATGGCTGAAAGGGGGTAAACCCGAGCAGAACTGCAAAAGGAATGCCGGTAAGGGCTACTCCGGTGCCAAGGCGCCCGATGCCTGTTCTCCGGAGCAAGCGAAAAAATCAAGCGAAAAATGCAGTGAAAGCTAGCTCCCAGCATCAGCGCAAAGATGCAGGCCCGATGCCGCGACCTTGGCTGCCATGAGCGAGGCCGTCTGGCCTGCGAGATCCCGGTTGAAGGGAAAGAGGTGCCCTCCGCCGGGAATCCAGCACAGCTCCGCGTCCTGGCCGGCGGCAAGGTACTCGCCATGGAGCTTCACGGCCATGCCCGGCGTGAAGAGCCGGTCGTCCCGGGCAAAGACCAGGGTGAGGGGGCAGCCGGCCTTGGCCGGCACCTGCATGGCGAGCAGATCCTTGAGGAAGGCTAGGGGGTAGGACCTGCGCGCGTCCTTGCCCGGAATGCGCAGGGGCCTTGCTCCCGAAGCGAGGCGTGCGAGGGGCAGGTAGCCCCAGGGGGGCACGGGAAGGGCCGGACAGAGGGTGGAAGCCAGGGAAAGCGCCTTTTCTAGCCCCCGGCGTCGCGACTTCAGGAAGCCGAAGAGCGTGAGGTCGAGGGTCTCCGGCAGCTGGGGCAGGATGCCTGCCAGGGCAAAGGCGCGCCTGGCTTTCGTGCCGGCCGCGGCATGGGCCAGGGTAAGGATGGCGCCCTGGCTGTGGCCGGCCAGAACAAGCTGGGAGCCAGCATGGGAAAGGATCCAGCGCTCGGCTGCCAGGCCGTTTTCCACCAGGTCCCTTGGCGAGAAGATCCGCCTGCGGGGGCTTTGCCCGTGGCCTGCCAGATGCAGGCCCCAGACGCCGAAGCCGGCCTCGCGGAGCGCGTCGAGCAGCACGTCGTACTGCCGCGGACAGGCCATGGTGCCGGGGTAGAAGAGCAACTGGCAGGCGCCAGGATTCTCCCTCGCCTCAAGCAGGAAGTCGCCTCCCCTGGAGGAGAGCTGGACAGGGGCGTGCGCCATGGATCTGCCTCGTATCGCCGGCCCCGTCTGCGGAGCCTACGAAAAAAGCCGGCGTTCCTGGAGAACGCCGGCCGGAAATGCTTTCGGACGGGGTGCCTACTTGGCCGCAGGTGCGGCCGCGGCTTCGCCTTCGCCTTCGGCGGCTTCGCCCTCGCCTTCGGCGGCGTCGCTGCTCTTCTCGATGACGGCGACAATGGAGAAGTTGTTGTCGTAGACGGCCTTGCAGCCTTCAGGCAGCTGGAGCTTCTCGATGGTGATGGACTGGTTCACGTCAAGCTCCGTGACGTCTACGGTGATGGAGTGGGGCATGTCGAGGGGCTTGGCGGAGATGAGCACTTCCTCGCGGTAGGTCTCGAGCATGCCGCCGAGCTTCACGCCCTTGGCCGTGCCGGTGAAGACCAGCGGAACCTCGACCTTGACTTCCTTCTCGAGATCGACGCCGTAGTAGTCGATGTGGGTGAACTTCTTCTTGTAGGGGTGCTTCTGCACGTCCCAGAAGAAGCAGGGATAGGTGGTCTTGGTGCCGTTGTCGTCGATCTCGAGGTTGAAGACGGTGGAAGTGCCGACTTCAAAGTAGAGCTTCTCGAGAGGAAGCGCGGGAACCTGAACTTTGATGTTTTCGCCCTTGCCGTTGTAGAAAACGCCGGGAACGAGAGACTGGGCGCGCAGCTGGTGGGCGCAGCCCTTTCCTGCGCCCTCGCGCTTCTGGGCACAGAGAGTTTTTTCGATAGCCATGATATAGACTCCTTAGGCGCTGCAAGGCGCGAAGATTATTAGCGGTTGGGGGTGCTTCCGATGCCGGAAGCTAGACGAAGAGCACGCTCACGGAAGAGCCGGTGTGGATGTTGGAGATGGCCTTCCCGAGCAGGGAGCCGACACCCACGACGTGCAGCTTGGGGCAGCGCTCAAGTTTTTCGCCGAGCGGGATGGTGTCGGTCACGTAGACGCCGTTCAGCGCGTCGGTTGCGTTGATGCGGTCTATGGCCGGTCCGGAGAGCACGGCATGGGTGGCGCAGGCGATGATCTTGACGGCGCCGTTCTTGAGCAGCACGTCCGCGGCCGCGCAGAGGGTGCCGGCCGTGTCGATCATGTCGTCCACGATGATGGCGGTCTTGCCCTTGACGTCGCCGATGACGTGCATGGCGTGGGCCTGGTTGGGCTTGTCGCGACGCTTGTCCACGATGGCCAGGGGGGCGTTAAGGCGCTTGGCGTAGGAGCGGGCGCGCTCCACGCCGCCGGCGTCGGGGGAGACGATGACGGCCTCGCCCTCCATAGCGTTGTGCAGGGGCTCAAGCATGACCGGCGTGGCAAAGAGGTTGTCCACCGGGAAGTTGAAGAATCCCTGGATCTGGCCGGCGTGGATGTCGATGGTGACCAGGCGGTTGGCGCCGGCCACGGAAATGCAGTCCGCCACTAGCTTGGCGCTGATGGGCGAGCGCGGGCTCACCTTGCGGTCCTGGCGCGCGTAGCCGTAGTAGGGCACCACGGCGGTGATGCGTCCGGCGGAGGCGCGCTTCAAGGCATCGCACATGAGGCAGAGCTGGATGAGGTTGCGGTTGACGTCGGGCGGACAGGTGGGCTGGATGACGAAGACGTCGTCCCCGCGCACGTTGGTGCCGATCTCCACGCGCAGCTCGCCGTCGCTGAACGTGGTGGCCAGCGTCGGGGTCAGCTGGCACCCCAGATGGTCGCATATGGCCTGGGCCAGTTCCGGATTCGAAGAGCCAGTGACAATTTTCAAGTCGTTCATCATGCCGCTACCTTGGTGCTGATTGCCCGCTTCGAGGCGAAAGCAGGAAATTCGGTGGCTGGGATGGCAGGATTTGAACCTGCGCATGACGGAGCCAAAACCCGTTGCCTTACCCCTTGGCTACATCCCAGTGCAGATGCGCATGCGCCGGACCGGCCAGACGGCCGACAGCGCTTCGCAGGCTCTCTCGGCGCCGGCGGAATCCTGGAACAGGCCGAAGACGCTGGAGCCGCTGCCGCTCATGGAGGCAACGGCCGCGCCGAGGGAAAGGAGCCTGTCCTTGGCCTCGGCTATTTCCGGATAGCTGGGGAAGACCGCCATCTCCAGATCATTGCGCGCAGTCAAGCCTCGAGAACCTGAGAGAGAGGAATCCTTATCTTCTGCCCCTGACTTTGTCAAGGCCTTTTCGTTCCCGCCGGAGCCTGCGTCCTGGCCGCAGAGCTTGTCCCACGTCTGGTAGGCCCAGGGCGTGGAGACCGCAAGCTTCGGCGTCACGAGCACGAGCTCCCTGCCGGGAAGCTCAAGCCGGACCGGCTCCAGCACGTCGCCTATGCCGGTGACGCGCATGGGGGCGTCCTGGAGGAAGAAGGGCACGTCCGCGCCCACGCGGGCGGCTATGGCCAGAAGCGCGGCCTCGTCCACCCGGCCTTCGGCAAGGGTCTGGAGGAGCCGCAGCAGGCAGGCCGCATCGGAGCTTCCGCCGCCAAGGCCGGCGCCCCAGGGTATGCCCTTTCTCAGCTCGACGCGAAGGCCGATGGCAAGGCCCGTGGCGTCCCTGAACTTGCGCCAGGCCCGGACGAGGGTGTTGTCCTCCTCGTCCACGCCTTCTTCTGCGCACCTGACCTTGATGGCAGGCTCCTCCTGGCGCCAGACAAGAAGCTCGTCTGCGGGTTCATCCAGCGGGATGAAGATCGAGTCGAGCAGGTGGTAGCCGTCCGGGCGCCTGCCTGTGATGGCAAGGCCGTAGTTGATCTTGCAGCCCGCCTTCAGGCGGATCGGCGCGGTTTGGCTGGCGTGCATGAGCTCTCCCTACAGCGTTTCCACGGTAAAGTTGCCGTTGGTGTAGACGCAGATCTCGCTGGCTATGGCCATGGCGCCGCGGACGATGGCCTCGGCGTCGAGGTCGGCATGGCGCAGGAGCGCGCGGGCGGCCGCCAGGGCGTAGGGGCCGCCCGAGCCTATGGCGGCCGCGTCGTCGTCCGGCTCGATGACGTCGCCCGTGCCGGAGAGCAGGAGGATGTGCTCCTTGTCCGCCAGCAGGAGCATGGCCTCGAGCTTCTGCAGGTACTTGTCGCGGCGCCACTGCTTGGTGAGCTCGACGGCCGCGCGCACGAGGCTGCCGTGGTATTCCTTGAGCTTGGCCTCGAAGAGCTCGAAGAGGGTGAAGGCGTCCGCCGTGGCGCCGGCGAAGCCGGCGAGGATCTTGCCGTCCTCCCCGACGCGGCGCAGCTTGCGGGCAGTGTGCTTCATGATCATGTTCTGGCCGAGGGTCACCTGTCCGTCGCCGGCCATGGCCACGACGCCGTCCTTCTTGACGGCGAGGATGGTGGTGGCGTGCAGGGACGTGTCGCCGAAGGGCGAGCCTAGAGCTTTTTCCATATCTCTTTTCTTTCCTTATAGACGGTGTCGAGGCGCTTGAATTCCTGCGGGTTCTGGCCCTGGAGCGCCTTGGCCTTGTTGAAGTAGCGCTCGGCGGGCTCCTTCCTGTGGGCGTAGAGGGCGGCGTAGCACAGGTGCACGTAGGCAAGCCCCTGCCTGCCGCCTGCGCCGTAGCTCTTGCCAAGGGACTCGTGTACGTCGCTCTCCTCGGGCACGTAGCGCAGGACCTCCCTGAACTGGGCCTGGGCCTGGGGACGGCGCCCCTCGTCGTCCAGCATGCGGGCGAGGAAGTACTTGGCCATGTA
>JAEEPQ010000330.1 GCA_016284885.1 Desulfovibrio sp. | reverse complement strand
CCAGCGCGGAGCCACCGGTATTGACCTGGGCGACCATGTGGACGCGGTCGAGGCCTCTGGCAAAGGCGATGGTGGCCGGGGCCTCGCCCACGTAGCCGGCATCAAGGGAACCGGCCTTCATGGCGGTCATGAGCTCGGGGCCGGCGTGGAAGACGCCGGCGGACTCGACCTCGACGCCGGCCTTGGCGAAGAGTCCCTTGTCCATGGCGACCCAGAGGGGAAGGTGGTGCAGGTCGTTCTGCAGGGAGGCGATGCGAACCTTGGCGGAGGCTGGCTGGGCCAGGAAGAGGACCGCCAGCAGGGCCGCGGCGAAGCGTGCAAAGAGGGGCATGGTGAGGATTTCCTTAGCGCAGGCTAGCCGCGCGGGTTGTCGGTAAGGGAGGCAGGCAGAAGCAGGGAGACCGCGCCCGTGCGCATCCAGTGGCGCACGGAGGTCCGGCAGCCGAGGGCGCAGTTGGAAGCCGATAGGCGTTCGCTTGCCGGATGCAGGCGCATACCTGCCGTCAGCCAGGCGCGGGCAAGGGCCTCCCTGTCGGGGCAGGCCGTGGTCTCGATGAAGAAGCAGGGCGCCCCTTCCGCGGCGCAGGCCCCGAAGAGGCGGTGCAGGGAGGCTTCCGGCAGATAGTCGACGATATTGCTGAAGTGCGCAAAGTCGAACTCTCCCTGCTGGACGCGCTCGACCATGTCGCCCTGGATGTTCCTGACCATGCCGAGGCGCTCGCGCACCCGGCAGAGCCAGTCTCCTTCGAAGAAGAAGCGGATGTGGAAGAAGCGCCTGAGGGCGTCCAGCACCCCTTCCAGGGTGTAGGCGCGGCCCCTGGCGGCATAGAAGGCGTTCATCTCGGCAAGGACCTCTCCGCCAAGCCAGTCCTGGAGGTCCGCAGGCGAGGAGGCCGCCTCGACGGCAACCATGACCCGCGCCATCCAAGCCTGCTGG
The DNA here is from genome assembly GCA_016284885.1 of Desulfovibrio sp. GTDB lineage: Bacteria > Desulfobacterota > Desulfovibrionia > Desulfovibrionales > Desulfovibrionaceae > Desulfovibrio. Next base: position 1,084 of record JAEEPQ010000330.1, on the reverse strand, counting down.
AAGGGGGAGAGATCGATGCACTGCGCTTCGCAGCCCTCGTCGAGCTCAGGCAGGAGGTCGAGGGCCAGCATGCCCGAGCCCGTCACGAAGACGGGGCGGCGGGGCGCCCGGCCCAGGCCGCCGCGAAGGCATGCCAGGGCCAAGCGCGCCGCGTCCGCATCTTCGTTGGGCACGTAGAAGCGCGTTTCCTTGCGCCAGTCGGGAGAAGGGCTCATGGACGCCCGCCATCCCGGCCCTGATAGCCGGTGAAGGGCGACTCGGCCCAGTCATGTAGCAGGGCGGGAGACCCGCCCTGCCATAGCATGACCTTGCTGCCGGCAGTAAAGACGCCAATGCGCGCGGCGTACAGTCCACGCGCCAGGAAGGGGCGCACCAGATCCGGCAGGTTTTCCTCCCTTGCGGCAAGGAGGAATCCGTATGAAAAGAAGGCCCGCAGCCAAGGCTCAAGATCCGCTTCGCGGTCGCAGCCGGCGGGCAGGGGAATGCTGTCGCAGTCGAGCTCGCAGCCGACGCCCGAGGCTTCGCAGAGCATGACGAGGGTGCCGGCGATGCCGGCCATGCTCACGTCCTTGCAGGCCTTGGCAAGCCCCTGCTCGGCGGCCTGGGGAATGAGCTCGAGGTTGGGAACGAGGTTTGCGTCGTGGCGGGGCAGGGTGCAGTTCCAGTAGTTGGCGCCGTCCCTGAGCCACACGCCGTCCAGGTTCGTGACGAGCACGAGGCTGTCGCCGGGTTCGGCATCGAAGCTGGTAAGCAGGCTCTTGGCCCTGCCCATGATGGCAAGGGCCACCGAGGGGGCTCCGGCCGTGGCCTGCACGTGGCCTCCCACGATGGGGACGTTGAAGCGCAGGGCGTTGTCGCGCATGCCACGGCACACGGCTGCCAGATTTTCCCCGCTCGGCGATCCCACCACGTCCACCATGGCGATGGGGCGTCCGCCCATGGCGTAGACGTCGTTCACGTTGGCGAGCACCGCGCAGCGGCCGGCCAACTCGGGCTGGTGCTGGGCCATCTCAGGCAGGATGCCCTCGGCGGCCAGGCGCAACCGCCCGCCCTGGGCGTCGGGAATGGCGGCCGGGTCGTGGCC
>JAEEPQ010000329.1 GCA_016284885.1 Desulfovibrio sp. | reverse complement strand
GAGCACGGGGCAGTTCTGGCAGCTGACGAAGGGAACGACGAAGGGGCAGCGGAAGGCGCCGTAGAGGGCCCATTCGCCCAGATAGAGGCAGGAGGCGAGGTGGACGATGCGGTTGCAGGCCTTGAGTGCCCCGAATCTCGTCTTTGCGGGCTTTGCTTCGCTAGGCATCGTAGACCTCCAGCTGCTTCACGAGGGCCTGGCCCTCTTCGGTGTAGGCAGAGATGAAGCCGGCCTTCTCGAAGAAGGCCTGGCCTTCGGGCGAGGTGATCCAGTCCTGGTAGGTCTGGGCCGCCTCGGGATCGTGGGCAGCCGCCATGACGCCCACGGTGAAGGTGAGCGGTCCCGGGGGCTGCAGGCCGGCAGGCAGCGGAATATAGTCGAGGTAGGGGGCGAAGCGCTCGATGCGGCAGATGCGCCGCTCGACGATCATGGCGTCGGCGCGGCCGTCGCAGACCTCCTTCACCGTGCTCTGGATGCAGCTTGCCCGCTTGTCCAGCACGTTGGGCATGAGCTTCTCGGTCATGCCCGACAGCTTGAGGATGGCCATGACGGCTGCGCTGCCTGGCGGCGAGGCCAGTGGCGCCATGGCGAGCCTGAAGCCCTTGGGCGCCAGATCCTCGAGCCCCTTGATCCCTTTGGGATTGCCCTTGGGAACGGCGATGCCGTAGTTCGTGAAGCACAGGGGGCGGAACTGGAGCATCTTGCCCGCCTTGCGCAGGTTCTTGGCCAGCTGCAGAACCCGGCCGCAGAAGACTTCCGTGCTGCCGCTGCCGGTGAGCAGGGACTTGCCCAGCGCCCCGGCAAAGGCGCCGGTGTACACGACCTTGATGCCGGTCTTTTCCGTAAAGCGGACATGGGCCGGCACCATGGCCTCGGCCAAGCCTCCGCAGGACCACACCTGAACGAACCTGGCCTCATTGGGCTGCGCGGCCTGCGCCGTGCCGGCAGACGCAGCGCCGGCAAGCCCAGCGACGGCCGCTCCGAGAAACGCTCTTCGACTCTTTTCCATACTTGCCTCCTTCCAGACACAAAACACCCTTGCGGCGGGGAAATCCGCCGCGTGCGGCGCGGGCGCAAGGCCCGCGGATGGAGGCAGTCAGCTCTCGTCTGCCGGCGTCAAGGCGAGACGGCTCGAGGAAGCGCCGGCACAGAAGATGGAACAGCCTGCTCCATCCTCCCAACGCGTCAGGTATAGCCGCCGGCGAATATGCCGGTGCTGGCCGCGGCCTTCTGCCGCCTCTGTGCGCTGACGTGTGCCATGCCGTGTTTCCTTGAACAAAGCGTGTCTTCACTCCATACGTTGCCAGGGCCGCCTTTTCAAGGGGCGCTTCGTCCAAATCCGTCTGGAGCGCGGGGTGCCCCCCTGTTGCGCGGCCCCGCCAGATGGAGCAAAATCAAGGCCTCTCCGCGTTCCGTCCCTCCCCGGCAAGAGGAGAACGACTGCCATGCTTAGAACCTTCACCCTGCTGCTCTGCTCCGCCTTCCTCAGCGCTCTGCTGGCAGGCTGCGAAAAGGACCGGCGCGCCAGCGCTCCGCCACGCCTGGTGCGCATGGCAGAGGCTGTGCCTGCGCCAGACACGGCCATCGACTGCTTCACTGGCAAGGTGGAGGCTGCGGTCAGCGTGGCGGCCTCCTTCCGGATCGCGGGCAAGATAGCCGAACGCTTTGTCTCCGCCGGCGATGCGGTGCGCCAGGGACAGGTGCTGGCCAGGCTCGACGATGCGCTCCAGCAGGAGCAGGTCGCCAGCGCCCAGGCCCAAGTGGACGCGGCCCGCGCCCTGCTTGCCCAGACCAGCGCCAAGGCGGCCAGAGCCTCTCGGCTTGCCGCAAGCCGGGCCGTCTCGCGCAACGAGCTCGACAACGCCCTGAGCCAGGAGCGGCAGGCCAGAGAGCAGCTGGCGGCAAGTGAAGCCCAGCTTGCTTCGGCAAGGGAAGTCCTGAGCTACGCCCTGCTTTTGGCCGGCACGGACGGCCTTGCGGCAGAGCGCCTTGCCGAGGCCGGCGAGAACGTCCAAGCAGGA
>JAEEPQ010000077.1 GCA_016284885.1 Desulfovibrio sp. | reverse complement strand
GCCCGCCCAGCGGCCCCAGGTACGGCTACGGCCGCCCGCCGAGAGGTCCCAGGCCCGGCCACAGCGCACCGCCGAGAGGTCCCAAGCCCAGCTACGGCGGACCTCCGAGAGGTCCCAAGCCCGGCTACAGCGGACCGCCGAGAGGTTCCAAGCCCAGCTACGGCGGACCGCCGAGAGGTCCCAAGCCCGGCTACAGCGGACCTGGCAGAGGTCCTCGCCGCTACTAGCGCGCAGGCTTCCCGAAGCTGACCTTCCCTTTGACGCATGAATGAAAGAGCGGCCGTCCGGCATGTCCGGGCGGCCGCTCTGGCATTGCGCCGGCAGATTCCGGCCGCTACGGGCAGACGGACTTGACCCAGGCCTCCAGCTCGGCCTGGGCAGGACGGGGCTCGAAGCGCATGCCGGGAAGCCACTGGGCCTGCGGAGCCTCGGGCTCGAGCAGCTCCTGCACCTTGCCGAGCGGGCTCGAGCCGGAGGTGCAGAAAACGGCGATGCGCTTGCCGGCGAAGTCGCCGGCCTCAAGGAAGGTCTGGATGATGCGCGGCGCCTTGTACCACCAGATGGGGAAGCCCAGCAGCACCGTGCCGTAGCCCGTGAGGTCGGGCATGGCGCCCGCCATGGCGGGACGCGCGGAGGCGTCGTCGTTTTCCTGGGAGCTGCGACTGAGCTTGTCGGTCCAGTCCAGATCCTGGGGGCTGTAGGGCTTGGCGGGGACGATTTCGTAGCTGTCGGCGCCGGCCAGGCCAGCCAGCCTTTCGGCCAGGGCTCGGGTGACGCCGGATGCGGAGAAGTAGGCAACGAGCACGCTGCTCATGGTGTTCACCTCGCGTGGGAAAAAGGTTTGCCGGCTGCTCTGAGCTCCAGAGGATCGGGCACGCCGGCCTCGTCGAAGCCGTGCCTGCGCAGGACGCAGGCGTGGCAGCGCCCGCAGGGCGGGAAGCTGCCGGCATAGCAGGTATGCGACCAGGCCATGGCCTCCATGCAGCCGGGAAGCGACTGGGCCAGGCGCACGGTGTCGGCCTTGGAAAAGTGGATGAGGGGCGTCTCGATGCGGAAGTCCCTCACGCCCATGGCCTCGTTGATGGTCAGCTCCTGGGCGCGGATGAAGGACTCCCGGCAGTCGGGATAGTTGGCGTTGTCCTCCTCGTCGACGCCGGTCACGAGGGTGCGGCAGCCGAGCGACACGGCGATGTTGGCAGCCAGGGTCAGGAAGAAGGCGTTGCGCATGGGCACGAAGGTCGCCTCGATGCGCTTGCCTATGGCGCGGTCCATGCTCTCGAAGTCGTCGTACTGCGCAAGGGGCGCGCTCTCGTCGAGCAGAGGGGAGGTGCTGCGCAGGAGGCGTCCCACGTCGACCACCTCGTGGCCGGCTATGCCGGCAAGGGCCGCTACCTTGCGCGCGCTCTCGATCTCGATGGAGTGCGACTGGCCGTAGTTGAAGGTCACGGCGTGGACCTTTGCGTAGCGCTCCCTGGCCCAGAAAAGGCAGGTGGTGGAGTCCTGTCCGCCGGAAAGCACGACGACGCAGGAAGCATGTCTTCTGACCTCCATGACTGGCTGTTCCTCCTCAGGGGCCCTAGGCAAGCCTGCCGCCCTTTCTGCGGTTGAAGAGGCCGACCAGAACGGAGCGCCTGCGTCCCTTGCCGCCGTTCCTGCCGCCGGATCCGGCTGGTTTGGACGGTCTGGCCGGCATGGGATAGAGCGCGTCCAGCACGGCCTGGGTGACCGGCCTGTCGCGGCGGATGCGCACGATGTCGCGGGCCTTGCGGCTCATGCGCAGAATATGGGCGAGCTGGCTTTCAAAATAGTCCAGCGGGATGTCCCGAAGCGCCTCTGCCGACGTGCCGAAGAGGCCGGGCAGAGCCTCTGGCAGGGCCTGGGGATCAAGGCAGATCCGGCGCTCCGGCTCGAAGACGGCGGGATTTGCCGCCAAGGACGCGAGCGCCTCGATGCAGGCCTCGGCCTGGGCTATCATCGCCGTGAGATCCTCTTCGCTCCGAGCCACGTAGGCGGCCGCCCCCTCGGAGAGGGTCTGCTCCTTCGACATGTCGATGCGCAGCATGTTCTGATCATTGGCCATGGAAACCTCCTCTGCGGCCAGATTATAGGGCTCCTGCCGCTTTCGGCAAGGCCGAAGGCCGGAGCGGGCCGGATCCGGACCAGGCGGAACTTGCCATTCCGGCCACATGCGGGCAAAAAAGCTGCGGGCCAAGGTGCGCAGGAAGCGCTGATCCCAGCCAGTTCTTCGCAGGGCAGCCCTTTCCCCCTTGCCTTTCGCGCCGGCGAGGGGCAGGAAAGGTACTTGCGGCCACAACGGCCTTGCCGCCACAGGAGACGCCATACTGGACCTGTTCGATCTCCCTGAGATCACATCCGAAGCCGAAGCCTTGGAAGCCGTGCGCGGCTGGGGGCCGATGCTGCAGTTTGTGCCAGAACGCCTCAAGCCGCCCGAGGTGTGCCTTGAAGCTGTCAAGAGCCTGGGCACGGCACTCAAGTTCGTGCCTAAGGACATGAAGAGCAGCGCTCTCTGCCTGCTCGCCGTGCAGAACGACGCGCTTGCACTCAAGTGCATCCCCAAGCCGCGCAGAACGATAGAGCTCTCGCTGTGCGCATGCCGCCGCTTCGGCGGCATGCTGCAATACGTCCCGGAGAGCAGCAAAACTGAAGAGGTGTGCTGGGCAGCCGTGGCAAGCTATGGCAGGGCCCTGCTCCATGTGCCGGAAGCCCTGAAGACGGCCCCGATGTGCCTGGCTGCCGCGACGCAGGACGGCGAAGCCCTGCGCTGGGTGCCGGAAGCGCTGCTGAGCGCCGAACTCTTTGCCGAAGCCGTGCGACAGCTTGGCGAGGCGCCTATCCCTGTACCGAAGCGGCTGCAGTCTGCGTTGCAGAGCATAGGCCCAGCGCGGGCATACCGCCGGGATCTCCTCGATGCCAGCATGGACTGCCTCGGCGGAGCGCTGGCCTATGCCGTGCTTGTCATGGGGGAAGAGCCGGACGCCTTCTTCGGGACGTTCATCGCCAGCGGCCTTGCGGAACGCTTTGGCAAGGGTTCGGAGCCAGTCGCCGGCATGGGCGTCCTGGAGCGGGACTGGACGGATGCAAGGCATGCTTCCGGCGTGCAACTCGCCCAGGCCGTCCTGACATGGCGCGGCTCCGTCAAGGCATGGCCGGACGAGCCGAGACTGGACTTCGCTCTGCGGGCTCCGGTCCGAGCCTTTCCGGGACGGAGCCAATTGACGCTCCCCCTTGGCCGGTGCTAGTCCGCTTCTGGCGAAAGGCCCTGCGGCCTCACGCCCATCCCTGTCCCCTCCTGCACCTTCCCTGCACCTTCACCTTCCATCTCCTCAAGGAGTCCTGCCATGCCGGCCTTTCCCGCCAAAGCGCTCGTCTGCGCCCTCGTTCTTCTGCTCTCAGGCTGCGGTTCTGCAGCCACCTCCGCGCCCCAGGTCGAAGCCCAGGGAGCCTCCCAGCCTGCGTCCAAGGCACGTCCCCAGACTGCCCCCCAGACTGTCCCCAGGGAAGGCCCACTGGCTTCCGCCCAGGCCAGCGTGGCCACGCCCCGCAGGGACCTCACCCAGGCTGAGGTCAAGGCCGTCTACCAGAGCCTGCAGAAGCACTACGGCAGCGCCATAGGCCGGCTTTCCGGCTCGCAGGACAAGGGCTGGCAGGTCGAGGTCAACGGCGTGGCCGTGCCGCTGACCGGCGGTTCCGTGGAACGCGACATCGTCTCCAGCGACATTGCCCACACGCTCTACTGGGGCGGCATCTATCCCTTCGACCCAAGCCGTCCCGCCACGCCCGACGGCGTGCGCCCGGGGCGCGTGCGCTGCTTCCCCTTCATGCACGCCCTCTACGGCAACAGCAAGGAGGAGGTGGCCCGCCAGCTCAAGACCGTGCGCTTCATGGGTCAAAGCGTCTCCTTCTTCGGCCGCTACGGCGCAGCTGAAGCCCTCGAGGCCGTCTCCCGGGATCTCGAGGCGCAAGACAGGGCCCATCCCGAACTCAATCTCAGGGAAAAGTGCAAGACTGCCGGCACCTTCATGTGGCGCAAGGTGAGCGGGGAAAACATGCTGAGCCCCCACAGCTTTGCCACGGCCATCGACCTCAACACCAAGTACGCCACCTACTGGCGCTGGCAGAAGAATCCGAACCAGCGCCACAGCCAGCAGGACAAATACCCCCGCGAAATCGTCGAGGCCTTCGAGCGCCATGGCTTCGTCTGGGGCGGCAAGTGGCACGAGTACGACATCATGCACTTCGAGTACCGCCCCGAAGTGCTCGACTTCGCCCGCGCCTGGCAGGGCCGCTGAGGCCTGCCCCAGCTCGGACAGCAAGCGCCATGACGCAGATAGATCTGCTCAGCGGCTTTCTCGGCGCCGGCAAGACGAGCCTGCTCCGGCACCTGCTCGAGGCAGGCCCCGGCACCGGCACCGTCGTCTTCGTCAACGAGTTCGGCAAGCTCGGCCTGGACGGCAGGCTCATAGCCCGCGAAGGCCTCGCCCTCTACGAGCTGAACAGCGGCTGCATCTGCTGCTCGCTGGCCGACGAGCTTGAGGACACCCTGCGCCGCGCCCTCAAGGAGCGCAGGCCGGAGCGCATTCTCATCGAAGCCAGCGGCGTTGCGGAGCCGGCCGGCATCGTGAGAAGCATCGCCGGCATGGGGCTTGCCCTCGCCCCGGTACGCACGGCCGCCGTCGTCGACGCCCGCATGTGGCTTCGGCAGCGTTCCCTCGGCGAGCTCTTTCTCAGCCAGATCGAAGCTGCCGATCTCGTTGTCCTCAACAAGACCGATCTCGTCCCTGCCAGGAAAATCCCCGAAGCCCTCTCCCTGCTGGAGACCAGGTTCCCCGGCAGGCGCATCGTGCCGGCCGTGCGAGGCGCTGTCGATCCCGCCCTCTTCTGGACCCGGGAAGCGCCCCGTGCCGGACTGCAGGAGCAGGGACACGGACAGGGGCATGGACACGGCAAGGGGCACGACCACCATCATCATGACGGCCCCGCCTTTGCCGAGGCCGTCTTCGCCTCGCCCTTCCCGCTCAGCCGCGAGGGCTTCGAGGCCTTTTTGCGGCGCCTGCCAAAAGATGTCCTGCGCGCCAAGGGACAGGTGCTCTTTCCCGAAGGCCCGGCCTGGCTCGACGTCGTGGACGGCGAGCCTTCCTGGAGCGAGCCGCCGGCAGGCCCTGCCGGCACCAGCCTTGTCTTCATCGGCACGGGGCTCGATGCCAAGGCCCTGACAGCCAGCCTGCAGCGGCTTGTCATCCCCACAAAAGCCTAAGGAGCAGATCATGCCATCGACAGCCAAGGGGCCAGCCGGCACCCAGGAAACCGTCCGCCTCGTCAAGGAGGCCGCAGCCAGGCACGGCGTCAGGAACATCGTCGTTGCCAGCAACAGCGGCGAAACAGCCCTGCTTTTTGCCGACATGGCCAAGGCAGGCTTCCGCGTCGTCTGCGTGGGCCACGCCTTCGGCTTTGCCGGCCCCGGCCAGAACGAGATGAAGCCCGAAGCGCGCCAGGCCCTTGCCGAGACCGGCATAGCGCTGATCCACGCAGCCCACGTCCTCAGCGGCGCCGAGCGCGGCATCAGCAAGCAGTTCGGCGGACGGGGCCCTGTGGAGATCATGGCCAGCACCCTCTACCTCTTCGGCCAGGGGACGAAGGTCTGCGTGGAAATTGCCGCCATGGCCCTCGACGCCGGCCTCGTGCCCTACGGCGAAGACCTGCTCGCCGTCGCAGGCACCGGCAGGGGCGCGGACACGGCCTGCATCATCCGCCCGGCCTACACCGCCGACATCCTCGCCACCCTGGTACGCGAAATTGTCTGCAAGCCCTGGGACTGCTAGCCGGAGCGTCCTTTTTTCACTTTTTTTCATTTTTTCCTTGACGCATGTCCCCTGCCGGCGTAGGGTGCTTTTCGCACCAAGCTGGTGCACCCCACAATGCCATTGTAGCTCAGTCGGTAGAGCGCGTCCTTGGTAAGGACGAGGTCTCCAGTTCAATCCTGGACAATGGCTCCACGAAAGCAAGGCCCCTGCAGATACTCTGCAGGGGCTTTTCGTTTGGGGCCTGCAGAGTTGCCGCAGAACCAAGGCCACGACAAGGGGAGAGGCGGTCAGCAGCCACAGACAAGCCGCGGCAAAGCTTTCCAAAATCTTTGCCAGAGCCCTTGCCAAGAATTTCTGAAAAAGGTATTCAATTCATAAGTCGAAGGTGGCCACGCACTTTTCCCCTGCCCCACCCCGAGCCCTTCCGGCAAGGAGCGGTACCATGCAACAGCACAGCCTTTTCGATCTGCACGTTGGACAAAGCGCCCGCATCGCCGATCTCTGCGCAGACGGCGAACTCGTCCGGCGCCTGCGCAGCATGGGCTTCCTGCCCGGCATGCCCGTCACGCTGACGGGCCGCACGCTCTTCGGGCTCAGCATGGCTGTCCGCGTTCTGGGGAGCACCATCACCCTGAGCGGACGTAACGCGAAAAAGATCAAGGTTCTTGCCTAGCGCCTTTTCCGCCCCTTTCTCGATGCAAGCTGACTGACACTTCAGGCCGGAATCCGCACAAGCGGGCCGGCCTTTCCCGTCCTGCAGGGGAAACGCGACATCACAATCCCGCAAGCCCCTGCCGGGCAGCCGTCCAGCGACGCCTTGTCGCCTTGCTGGCTTGCCCGCTTGTAATTAATTAACTTTTTAATTAATAGCGTTTCCATGAACGACGCCAGCCATCTACATGCCCCCAAGGGGCGCCCGCCGGCATCCCGGTCCGCAGACCGCAGGGAGAGCATTCTCCTCTGCGCGGTGCGCCTTTTCGCCGAGCAGGGCGAGGCCGCAACAACCATAGCCCAGATTTCCGAGACCGCGGGCGTCACGCCCGCCATGGTCCACTACTATTTCAAAAGTCGCGCAGGCCTGCTCGACGCCGTTGCCCAAGAGTGCATACTGCCCCTTGCCAAAAGCGTCTGGGGGAGCGTCGATGCCGAGCTCGGCGACCCCGTCGAGGCCGTCTGCGCCTGGGCGGGACGCATTCTGGAGGCTACACAGCGGCTCCCCGAGCTGCCCCGGCTGTGGGCCCGTGAATTTCTGGCCGGCAGCGGAGCGCTGAGGGACCGGGTCGTGCCTGCCATGGTGCCCGTCGAAAGCCACCGCCGGCTCATCGAGGCCGTGGCCAGAGCCCAGCAGGAAGGCCGCATGAATCCAGGCATCGACCCCGTGCTCCTCATGCCGACCGTCATCGCCATGGTCATGTGCCCGCTGGCCGCCCAGGGGCTGCTGGAGAAGGTGCCGACCGTCAGGCGCATCGACCGGCAAACGCTTGCCAGGCACGTCAGGGCCTTCCTGCTCGCAGGCCTGGCATCCAGACAGTGACCGGAGGCCGCCATGCACGCACGCCCGCAAATTTTCGCCCTGTCCCTCTGCCTTGCCTGCCTCTTCCTCCTTGCCGCCTGCCGGGGAGAAGGGAACGGATCCTTCCAGGGCTATGTGGAGGGCGACTACGTCTACCTCGCATCCGCCCGCGCAGGCCGGCTTGACCGGCTTGCCGCCGGAAAGGGGGAAACCTGCGCCAGAGGAGAGCTCCTGGCTGAGCTCGAGTCCGAGCGCGAGCGCCAGGCGCTGGCGGCGACAGAGGAGAGTCTCGCCCAGGCAGAGGCCATCCTCGCCGACATGCAGACAGGCCGGCGTCCCGAGGAGATGGCCATGGCCGAGGCGCAGCTGAAGCGCGCCAGGGCCGAGGCGGAGAACTTCCAGCGGCAGCTTGCCCGCAACGAAGGCCTCTACGCCAGCAGCGCCCTCTCCAGGAAGGCGCTCGACCAGAGCCGGTCCGACGCCAAGGCCTCCCAGGCGCGGGTGGCGGAGCTCGAGCGGCAGGTCGACGTGTGGAACCTCCCGGAGAGGACAAAGCGCATCGAAGCCCAGGAGGCGGCCGTCAGAACGGCCCGGGCCATGGTCTCCCAGGCCCGCTGGGACCTCGCGCAGAAGCGCATCGAAGCGCCGGCGGCAGGCCTTGTCTGCGATACGCTCTTCCGCGAGGGCGAGTGGGTTCCCCAAGGCAGCCCCGTCGTCCAGCTGCTCCCTCCAGGCAACGTCAAGCTCCGCTTCTTCGTGCCCGAGGAGCAGCTCGCCGCGCTGGCGATCGGCGCCGAGGTCGAGGCCCTGGCCGACGGCATGACGACTCCCGTCAGGGCCAGGGTCGTGTACCTAGCCCAGGACGCCGAGTACACGCCGCCGGTCATCTACTCCAACGAGACCCGCGCCAAGCTGTGCTTCATGGCCGAGGCGAAGCCCTCGGCGGAAGACGCGGCCAGACTCCATCCTGGCCAGCCCCTTGCCGTCAGGAGGGTGCGCTGACATGGACGCCTGCGCCCACGTCATCGACGTCCACGGGCTCACGAAGCGCTTCGGCAGGAGAACGGTCGTGGACGGCGTCTCCCTCGCCGTGCGGCGGGGCGAGATCTACGGCTTTCTCGGGCCCAACGGCAGCGGCAAGACGACGTCCATCCGGCTCATGTGCGGCCTGCTCACGCCGGACTCTGGCCGGGGGACCTGCCTCGGTTTCGACATCATGAAGGAGAGTGCCGAGATCAAGCGCAGGGTCGGCTACATGACCCAGAAATTCTCCTTCTGGGAGGATCTCACCGTACGGGAGAACCTCGACTTCACGGCGCGCGTCTTCGGCCTGCCCCGCCGGCGCCAGGCCGTGGAGGAGGCCATCGAGGGGCTCGGGCTCCAGACCCGGGCCGGCCAGCTCGCGGGCTCCCTCTCCGGCGGCTGGAAGCAACGCCTCGCGCTGGCCGCCTGCATGCTCCACAAGCCGGAGCTCCTGCTGCTCGACGAGCCCACTGCAGGCGTGGATCCCGCAGCCAGGCGCGACTTCTGGGAGGAGCTGCACAGGCTGGCGGCCAAAGGCATCTCCGTGCTCGTCTCCACCCACTACATGGACGAGGCTGAGCGCTGCCACAAGCTCGCCTACATCGCCTACGGGAAGCTCCTGGCCTCGGGCACGGCCAGGGAGATCGTCGAAGGCCAGGGCCTTGCCACCATGGCAGTGCAAGGAAGCGGCCTGCAGGAGCTCCATGCGCGGCTCCTCAGGGACGCCCGCGTCGAACAGGCCGTCATGTTCGGCTCCTCGCTGCACGCAAGCGCCAGAGACGCCAAGGCCCTCGGCGAGGCCGTCCGCGGAGCGCTCTCCTCCGGACAGACCTGTACGCCCGCGCAGACGGGGCTCGAGGATGTCTTCATCTTCATGATGAACGCAAGCCGGGACAGCTTCGGAGTCAGGCCATGAACGGCGCCCTCTTCTCCTTCCGGCGCTTCTGGGCCGTCGTCGTCAAGGAATTCATGCAGCTGAGGCGCGACCGCATGACCTTTGCCATGATCGTGGCCATCCCGCTCGTGCAGACCATGCTCTTCGGCTACGCCATCAACAACGACCCCAAGCACCTGCCGACGGCTGTCGTCTGCAGCGACGGATCCCCCCTGGCGCGCTCCCTCGAGGCCAGCCTCATCAATTCCGGCTACTTCGACGTCGCCGGCCGCATGAGCGAGGCCGAGGCCGCGCGCGCCTTCAAGGAGGGCAGGATACTCTTCTCCGTCAGCATTCCGAGCGACTTCGGCAGGCGCGTCCTGCGGGGGGAGAGGCCGGAGGTCCTCGTGGAGGCGGACGGAACCGACCCGACGGCAGCCTCAGGCGCCCTGGCCGCCCTCGCCGGGATAGCGGCCAGAGCCCAAGCCAGAGACTTCCAGGGCCCGCTGGCGCATCTTGCGCCAAGGCCTGCGCCGTACAGCTTTGCCGTCCACCGCCGGTACAACCCCGAAGGCCTCACCCGCTACAACATCGTCCCCGGCCTCATGGGGCTCATCCTGACGCTCATGACTGTCATGATGACGGCGCTTGCCGTCACCCGGGAGCGCGAGCGCGGCACCATGGAGAACCTCCTGGCCTCGCCCCTGACGCCGCTGGAGATCATGGCAGGCAAAATTCTGCCCTACGTCGCCATAGGACACATCCAAATGGGCATCGTCCTCGCGGCCGCCCTCTTCCTCTTCCGCATCCCCTTTGCCGGCGATCCCCTCGTCTTCTATGCGTCCTCCGCCGTCTTCATGGCGGCCAACCTCACCGTCGGCGTCACCGTCTCCTCCATCGCCAGAAACCAGCTTCAGGCCCTGCAGATGACCATCTTCTACTTCCTGCCCAACCTGATGCTCTCGGGCTTCATGTTCCCCTTTGCCGGCATGCCGGACTGGGCCCAGGCCATAGGCTGCGTCCTGCCGCTCACGCACTTCAACCGCATCGTGCGGGGCGTGCTGCTCAAGGGATCTGGCTGGCCCGAACTCTGGCCCGAGCTCTGGCCCATCGCCCTCTTCGCCGGCATCGTCCTGGTCCTTGCCGTGGCAAGCTTCAGACGCACGCTCGACTAGGGCCAGCTCAACGGAACGCGCCGACAGGAGCAGGCCGCGGCGCCGCCGGCACCCTTCCCCAGCGCACGCACCGCCCGCTCCGGCAGGCTGTCTCAACACTGTCTGGAAACTGTCTAAAAGCAATTGAACGCCGTTCCGCAACCTGCTACACTGCTCGCCACTGCCAAAAGCACCAGACCCAAACCTCAGGCCAGTCCCGCCGGCTTATCCCGCAAGGAGCGTCCCATGCGCATTCTCCAGTCCGCCAGCCTTCTTCTCCTCTCCCTCTGCCTCTGTGCCTCCTGTGCCCGCACGGAGGGGCACATGGAGGTCATCGACCAGGAAAGCGGCGGTCCCGGATACGCGCCGAAGCCCAAGCCTGCCCCGCAGCACCAGGCTCCTGCGGCGAGTTCCGCGCCGGCAGCGCAGCAGGCGTCCAAGGCCGGCCCGCAGGTCCATCAGCCAGCCCCTGCCGTCAAGGCGCAGGCAGGCCAGCCCCATCAGGCAAAGCCCGCCCCGCAGGCCGCCAAGACGCCAGCCTCGGTGCCTGCCAAGGCACAGGCTCCCGCAAAGCAGCCGGCAGCGCAGGCTCACCAGACGGCCAAGACGCCGGCCCCGGCAGCCGCCAAGCCAGCTCCTGCCAAGCCCCGGCAGCCAGCTCCCACGGCGCAGGCTCA
>JAEEPQ010000328.1 GCA_016284885.1 Desulfovibrio sp. | reverse complement strand
GGCCTGGGCGCGCTGCCCTACGGGGGGACGGAGGCGGTGCGCGCCGGCCTCGACAGGACCGGCGCCATCTACCAGGGCCGGCACGCCTGGTGCGGCATGCGTCCGGATCTGCGCTTTGCGCTCTGCCGCCTGGCCGTGCAGGATCCCGACGCCGCGCGGCTGCTCAAAGCCATACGGCCCAAGGACAAGGCGCTGGCCGCCGACGCGGAGCGGCTCGGCCTCGCGCAGACGGCCGCCATGTACGCCAACGACGAAACCCTCTTCGGCCAGTTCTACCGCATCAAGCCAGCCCTGCTCCAGCGCCGCGTCCACCTCAGGCTGGCCTGGCCCAGCAGGGAGTGGTTCGAGGAGCGCAAGGGGCTGGTGAAGAAGGTCGCTGCCGACGACGCAGTGAAGAGCTTCCTCTTTGCCGGCGCGGCCAGCCCCATGCTCGGCTGGATCAGCCGAAGCCTTGCCGAAGGGACTGATCCCGCCGTCCAGGCCTTCCATCCCGTCTCCAAGGCCGCCGTCCACCTCTGGAGCGGCCGCTGGCAGGCTGCCGAAGCCGAGCTGGCCGGGCTGGACGAGGCCGAGGAGTACTGGCAGACCCACTGCCTGAGGGGCCTTGATCGCCTCCTGCACGGCGACGCCGGCTGCCTTGCCCACTTCAGGCGGGCAGAAGAGATCTGCGTCAGGGACAACCCCGGCCTGCTCAGCAGCCTGCCGAGCCTTCCCCGCTTGGCGAAGAAGCTGGCGGCCTTCCTTTTCGGGGGCGAAGAGGAGCTTGAGCCCCTGCGCCTTTCGCTGGAAAACGCCGAGAGCCGGGCCCCTTCCCGCGCGGCCGAGCTATGGGACGGCAGGAACGGCCTCCAGGCCATGCGGGCCCTGGACTGCCTGCGCCAGGGCCAGGAAGCCAAGGGGCGCTTCATCGTCTTCCGCCTCCAGCCGCTGGAGGAGAACTGGCTGGCGGCCATGCTCTACTTCGGCGCGCTCCAGCGCCTCGGCATGCTGGATCCGGCCAAGCCCGCCCTCATCCTGCCGCTCAAGGCCTGGCACGCCCGCCTCGAAGGCCTTCCCGCCGTGCAGGGCATAGCCGGCGCCCTGCTCGCCAGGGCGCTCGGGCCCGAGGAGGGCAGGCGCTATGCGCCTAGCCCCGAAGCCGCCGGCCTGCTGGACGTTGCCGATCTCGTCGAGGCCAAGGCGGCCTGGCAGGTGCGTCTGGCCGGACTCGAGGTGGCCCTGCGCGGCCAGGTCGGCAGCGCGGAGGCCAAGCCCGTCTCGAGGCGCCTGATCTGGGTTGCCGCGCGGGATCTCGGCCTGGTCGAGCCCAGGGAGCAGCTGCTTGGCGAGCGGGGCTGGAACAGCCCGAGGCCGGCCTCGCTCAAGCGCCTGCGCGAGCAGGAGGGCGAAGGCTGGATGACGCCGGGCGACAGGCGCGTGCTCGCCTGCGCCGAGGCGCGCGGAGGCTGGGCCGACTCGCCCCTGGTCCTGCGCCTGGAAAACTGCTGCGAGGCGCTGGAGGGCCTTGGCAGCGTCTACTACGACGGGGAGGCGGGACTCGAGCCTCTGCAGGTGAAGCGGGGGGCCCTGAAGCTCAGGCTGGCAAGCCACGGCGCCTCCTGCCGGCTGGCCTTCGACGGCTTCGACTGCGCGTCCGCCGACGTCGAGAGCGCCAAGGCCGTCTTCCTGCGCAGGGACGGCGTCCTGACCTACTTCAAGCTCTCCCTGCGCGAGCGCAGGGTGATCCACGCCGTCGGCCAGGGCATAGAGCTTCCCCAGAGCGCCATCCAGCGCGTGCTGGATCTGCCCCTGCAGGACGCCGGCATTCCCCTGCGCTGCGAGATCGAGGCCGGCGAAATGCCCGCCGACCCGACGCCCGTGATCCAGCTCGAGCAGGAGCCGGCAGGCGGCGGCTTTTCGGCCCGGGTGGGCGTGCGGCCCTTCGGCAGGCCCGGGACGCCCTTCTTCCCCACGGGAGAAGGCTCGCCCCATCCCCTTTCGGCCGTGGCGCCCGAAGGCGAGGGGGGTCCCGTGCCCCTGCGCGCCGTGCGCGCCCTTTTCGC
>JAEEPQ010000076.1 GCA_016284885.1 Desulfovibrio sp. | reverse complement strand
CGTGATCACCAGGGACGGCTGCGACCTCTACGCCCGCACCTGCGTGCGCCTGCATGAAATCGTCGAGTCCCTCAAGATGGTCCGCCAGGTCATGCGCGAGTGTCCGGACGGCCCTGTGCGCATCCACATGGGCCACATCGAGCCTGCCGAAGGCGTGGCCCGCAGCGAAGCTCCCCGCGGCGAGCTCATCTACTACATCCGCACCAACAACACCGACATCCCCTCCCGCCTCAAGTGGAGGGTGCCGAGCTACATGAACTGGGAGGCCCTCGGCGTCATGCTCAAGGGCGCCAAGGTCGCCGACGCGGCCCTCATCACCAACACCATCGATCCCTGCGTCTCCTGCACGGAGCGCTAAAAGGCTTCAGCCAGGTGCACGAAGCTTCCCTTGCCGAAGGACTGCTCAAGCTCGTCTGCGAGAGCGTGCGCTCCCACAACCAGGAGCACCCTGACCAGCCGGCCGGCCGCGTGGCCGCTCTCAAGCTTGGCCTGGGACTGCTCTCCTGCGTGGAGATCGAGACCTTCAAAGGATGCTTCAGCCTGCTGGCCGAGGGGACGGAGGCAGAGGGAGCCAGGCTCGACATCGAGCTGACACCGCTCCCCTGCAGCTGCGAGGACTGCGGAGCCAGGTTTACCTTAACCAGGCGCCGCTTCGTCTGCCCCCAGTGCGGGGGCGTCAGCCTCTCCGCCAAGGGCGGGCACGAGCTCGTCCTCCTCAGCCTGGAAGCAGAACAAAAGGACAACCAAGATGCGTGAAAAAGTCATTATGCGCCCCGACCGGTGCAAGGCCTGCCGCCGCTGCGAGGTCGCCTGCATAGCCGCCCACCACGGCTTCGACATGAAGGAGGCCATGAAGCGCAGAAGCGAGTTCGGCCCCCGCGTCCGCGTGATCAAGGGCGAGAACTACAAGACCACCGTGCGCTGCCACGAGTGCTTCCCTGCCCCTTGCGTCAACATCTGTCCCACGGGCGCGCTGGTGCAGGACGAGAACGGCATCATCTCCATGCATCCCGAGCTCTGCATGGCCTGCGAGATGTGCATGGACGCCTGCCCCTACGGCGCCGTCCACCTCGACAAAGTGCCCTTCCCGGCCGTGGACGGCGTCCAGCCCCCCGAAGGCGAAGAGCCTGCCACCCGCACCATCGCCGTGCGCTGCGATCTGTGCCGCGACTGGCGCAAGGCCAACGGCAAGACCATGACCGCCTGCATGGAAGCCTGCCCGGCTCAGGCCATCGGCATCCTTACCACGGACGGCCACACCATCTTCCCCGAGAAGAACAAGCCCAAGCCCGCGCCCGTCAAGAAGGTCGCCACCAAGGAAGACGTCTCTGCGGCTGAGATCACCAACCGCTAGCGACCATACAGAACCTCCAGTTTGCGAAGGGCTGGCAGGCTTCACGGCCTGCCGGCCCTTCCTTGTTAGAGGTGCCCAGGTTCCCGAATGAAGCGAAAGCTAGGCAGGGCTAATAGTCATACTTCCACTTGAGGCCGGCAGAGGTGTTGGACCCGCCTGTCTTGACGGTCGCGCTGGTCCTGGGGCCAAGCTCCAGCTGGATGATGGCGCTGGTCTGGGCCTTTTCGCCCGTGGCCTTCTCCACGCCCACGTAGAGCTTGTCCGTGAGGTACTTGCCCATCTCAAGCGTTGCGCCCCCGCCTTCGGCCTGGTTGACGTTGAGCACGTCGAGGCCGACGGTGTTCTTGGCCATGGTTGCCATGCCGCCGCCCGTCTTGCGGAAGGCGACCATGCGGGCCACGGTGGCGCCGAGCTGGAGCAGCTCGAACTGCGTGAGCTCGCTTGAGCTCTTGCCAAAGAGGATGCGGGCGATGATCTCCTCCTGGGGCATGTCGGGATTGCTGGTAAGGCTGAAGTCGATCTTGTCCGGCGTGCCCTGGACGTTGACGAAGGCCTCGATGTCGGCCACCTCGTTCTTGAGCTGGATGTCGAGCAGGGGATCGAGCCCGCCGTTGAAGAGCACCTGGCCCTTGGCCATGGTGAACTTTCTATTCAAAAAGTCGAGCTTGCCCCGCTCGGAACGCACCTCGCCGGTGATGCCGGGCTGGGTCAGCGGGCCCCGGATGCGCAGGTCGGCGCGCCAGGAAGTGTCGAGGCCATAGCCGTAGACAAAGAAGCGGGGCGGCATGGTGAAGTGGATGTCGAGGGAGCCGGGACCGGAAGCCGAAGCGCCCCCCTTGGCGGCCTGGGCCTTCTTCGCCTCTGCCTCAGAAGCCTTCTGCTTGCCCAGATTGGCCACCAGCCTGTCCTTGGGGCCTTCCTCAAGAGGCAGCTCGTCCACGCCGCCGACGACGCTCAGCTGCTCGAGATCGAACTGCCCCTTGTCCACGCGCACGTTGCCGGTCACGCGGGGGCTCGTCGCCGGTCCGGCAACGGCAAGCTCGCCTGAGAGCACGGCCTTGAGGTCCTGCCGGCGCAGCGGGGCAAAGTCGCGTATTGTCCCCTTGACGTCCAGACTCTTGCCCTGCAGGTCCGAGGAGCCCTTGAAGGCCACGCGGCCTGAGCGGCCGTCCGTGCAGGAGAAGTCGAAGGCTACCTTGTTGTCCAGAAGCTCCTTCGCGGTATTGGCGAGGGTGGCTGCCAGCTTGATGTCGCGCACCTCGAGGCCTGTCGCCACATCGGAGAAAGTGCAGCTGTCCAAGGTCACCTTGCCTGAGACCTTGGGATCCTTCATGGAGCCGGCAATCTGGGCGTCAAGGCCAAGACGGCCGGCAAGGCGCCGGTCGGCCTGGTCGGCGAGGGCCCAGAGCTTGTCCAAAGTGCCCCGGTACTGCACCTTGCCGTCCAGCCGCCCCGTCTCATCGGGCAAGGGCGGCTGGCCCTGGCCCTGAGACTTCAAGGGCACGCGCACCTGGATGGTGCTTTCCTTGCCGCCAAAGAGCGCCAGCGTGGACTTGGGAATCTCGAGGTTTGCCAGCACGCGCTGGCCGGCACCGTCGCGGCCAATAAGCGCCTTCAGGACAAAGTCCATGGGGCCAAAGGGCACTTCCGGCACCTTGAGCCTGGATACCTTCAGATTCAATCCGCCTTCGGGCGCCTCGAGCGGGCCCTTGAGGCTGAAGTCGGCCTCGATGCCGCCTTCCGGCAGGGCCGGCACGAGCTTGCGGTAGGCAGCCATCTCCACGCGGGAAAGACGGCCCTGGGCGTTCAGGGCGCCATTGTCCATCTTGGCCTGGAGATCGAGATGGCCCTTCGGCAGAATGTCGATGGAAAGGCCCCTGACGTCCACCATGCCTGGCCCGTAGGCGACATGGACGGGGCCCTGGGAGCGGACGCCGAGGCTGAGCTGCCTGTACGTTGCATTGAGCCTTGCCATGGAAAGCTCGCCTGGCTTGAAGTGGCCTGCCAAATCGGCATCGACGTCGCCGCCTGCCGAGACGGCAAAATCGACGCCCTTGGCCATGCCGCCCGAGGCTTCCACCTTGGCGTTGGCCACCTTGACGCCGGCGCCGGCAAAGGCGCCCAGCCCCAGCTTGAGCAGGGCGTCAGGTTCGCCCAGCACGTCCTTGACGTCGGCCTTGACGCTGAAGCCCGCGATGTCGAAGAGCGTCTTGGGATCGGGCTTGACGCCAAGCTTCGGAGCATCGACGGCCAGGGAGAGATCCTGTGCCCCCTCGTGGGACAAGCCCAGCTGCACCTTCAAGGGACTGCCGCTGACGCTGATGCCAGGAGCGGCCAAGGCAACGGCGTCCCAGGTCTGCACGTCGACAGCGAGACCGCCTGTAAGACGAGGGATGAGCCCTGCCAGATCGTCCGGGATGAGCGCGCCGACGGTCCCCTTCCCCTTGCCCTTGTCCGGGGCCGGGGGCGCCGGCGTCGCCGCTAGAGGTGCCGGCTGCGCAACCGGCATGCCGGACGCGGCGTCTGCCGGCTGGCCCCCCACATCCGCCTTGGCCGGCTTGGCCTCTGCCTTTAAGGGCTCGGCCGGCGCATCGGACTTGGCCTCCTTGGCCGCCTTGTTCGAAAGAGCCATGGCCTTTTCCAGCACATCGGGCGGGAAGACGGCCGTGATCCCGCCGTCTATGGCAATGCCGAGCGCCCTGGCCGCCAGATTGCGGACAAAGAGGGCCGGCGCCTCGTCGGAGAGGGAGCCGCCCACGGCCAGCTTCAGGTCAATGGGCGCCTTGTTGAGGGCCAGCTTCAGGCCCAGGTCGACCGCCCCTTCACGGCCTTGGGCAAGATCGTCTATCAGGGATGCCGGCACGCCCAGGCTGAAGGCGAGGTCCTTGACGTTCTGGCCAGGCACGCCGAGCTCGGCAGATCTGACGCCAAGCGCAAGTTCGGGATGCGAGAGCGTGCCCGCAAGATCCAGCGTCAGCCCGCTCCTGCCAAGCTTGACGTGAGGCATGAGCTCAAGCGCCGATTCGGCAGGCGCCACGTCTCCGCCGGCAGCCTGCCTGGCCAGCGGGTTCAGGTCGAGCGCAAAGTGGGCTTCGATGGCGGGGTCCTTCCAGTTGAACTTGCCGCCCTGACTACCCTGGCTGTCCTGGCCACCGGCAAGGCTTGCCGGCGTGACGGCGGCCTGACCAGCGAGGTTGAGCTCGATGCCGGCTGCCAGCCTGTCTGCAGCGGCAGGAGCGGACGCCTTGCCTGCGGGGCTTGCCGAGGCCTTGGCCGGCGCGTCTTGTGCAGGGCTCTCTGTTGCCTTGCCCTCAGCGACAGCATGGGCAGGCGTGGCAGCAGCAGGGGCAGGACCGGCGCCGGCATCATGTGCGGGCGACGTGCCGGAAGATTCCTGAGGCGCAGCCGATTGAGCCTGCGGGCTTGTCCCCAGATAGACGGGGCTGAGCACCCGGAAACGGCGCACTTCCAGCTTCTCGATCTTGACGGCAGGCACATAGTCGGGCACGGCCTCGGTGGCCTTGGCAAGCTCCGCCAGCTTCTGGCGCAGGAGCCTGAGGCTCAATGGCTCGCCCGGCGCAGGCGCAGGCGCAGCTTCCGACGGCGGAAGATCTGGCGCGCGGTAGAGCACGCCGTCCATGACGGACAAGGAGACGCCCACTTCCTTGCTGAACTCGGCGAGATGCATGGTCACGGCCAGATCCGGGATCTCCACCCAGACGCCGTGCGCGTCTTTCATCTTCAGGCCAGTCCGCATGTCGAAGGGGATGCTGCCTGTCAGCTTGGTCAGCTCCAGGCCCTGAACGTGCAGGACCTCGTTGGCCTTGGCCCGCAGATAGTCCTGGCAGGTCTGGTGCTGAAGGGCCTGCCAGACCAGCGCCAGGGCCAGGGCGACAAGGACCAGCAGGCCTATGAGGAGGCCAGCCAGCAGCTTGAAGCAGGTCCGTATGGGACAGCGGCGCCTTGCGGGCTTTGCCTTGCCGTCTGACGAAGGGGCCTCGCCTGCCTCGGCAGGGACGTCCTTGTCCGCTGCGTCCTTTGGCCCCTCTTCTGCCTTGGGGGGCGCCATGTCCAGAGGAGAGTCCGAGCTTGCCCCGGTATCTGCCACCGAACGCTTTTGTCCGGCTTCTTCCTTGATTTCGTCTGCCATCTTAGAACGCCTGCCCTATGCTGATGTAGAACTGGAGCGGAGGATTGGGATTCTCCTTGAGGGGGACGGCCACGTCGAAGCGCACGGGGCCGATGGGCGTGAAGTAGCGCACGCCGAGGCCGGCGCCGTAGTCCATGTCGAGGTCGAACTTGGGCATCTCGTCCCGGTAGGCCATGCCGCCGTCGAGGAAGGCCACGAAGCCGAGGCTGTCCGTCACCTTGAAGCGGGTTTCGAGATTGACGAGCTGGTAGGAGCGGGCACCTTCGGGCTCGTTCTCGTCGTCCATGGGGCCAATCTGCTGGTAGCCGTAGCCGCGCACGGAGCCGGCGCCGCCGAGGTAGTAGCGGTGCGAGGGCGGGATGCTGTGCAGGGGAGCGCCGTGGTAGGAGCCGGCCTCGACCTTGGCTGCCAGGACAAGCTTGTCGTCGGGCTCGCCGGTCTTGGGATTGGTCCAGGGGGCGTAGTAGCCTGCCATGGAGAGCACCGTGCCCACGGCCGTGAAGCTGCCGTCGTACTCGCCGGTCAAGGGCTTCACGCCCAGCTGGATGTTGGAGCCCGAGGTCGGATTCATCGTGTCGTTGCGGGTGTCACGGCGCAGCTTGAACTGGCCGCCGTAGACGCTGTAGCCCTGCTCCGAGGCCTCGTTGCTCTTGATGGTGCCGACGTCCAGCAGTCCTCCGCCGTAGGCGTACCACACCTTGTTGAACTGGCGCTCCACGCCGGCTTCGGCCGAGACGCCGTTCCTGTCGTAGCCGTCGCTGCGCTCCCGCAGGGCCGAGGCGCTGGCCAGAAACTGCTGGCCGTGGGCATAGAACTCAGGCTTCACGAACTTGGCCTTGACGCCGGCCTCGACGAGGGAGACGGGGGCCGTCACGGTGAGCTTCTCGCCGTTGTGGAAGAGGTTGCGGTGCTCCCAGGAGCCCTCGACGCCGAAGCCCGTGTCGGTATCGTAGCGCACGAGCCCGCCGATGGTGCGGTGCTTGGCGTCTTCCACCTTGACGCCCACGGGCTTCTGGCTGGCGTCCTTGCCGCTCTCGCCGGCCTGGCCATCGCGGCCGGGCACGACCACGGCCGTGACGTTCTTGAAGAGGCCCGTCCGGCGCAGCTTGGTGATGTATTCGTCGACGCGCCTCGTGTCCCAGTACTCTTCGCCGGGATCCCAGGGCGCCATGCGCTGGATGAATTCGGCATTCACCTCGCTCTTGCCTTCCACGACCACGCGGCCCAGCGTGGCGCACTCGCCGGGATCCACGAGAACCAGGGCGTTGAGGGTGCGCTTGCGCCGGTCCAGATAGTAGTGCTGCTCCTCGAGCTTGGCATCGGGATAGCCGTTCTTCTTCATGGTGGGCACGAGGGCGTTCACGCCGGAGAGCATCTCCGAGGCCGTGGCCGGCTCGCCTTCGTTGACGCCCGCAAGATCGTGCACCGGAAAGATGGCCTTGGCCCGGCTTTCCAGATCCTTCGGCACGCGCGGCTTGGGCTGGTAGAGCACGGTCACGTCGCCGACCACATACCGGACGCCGGGGTGGAGGACGATTTCCACCGTGGCCTTGCCGGTCTCGGCGCCGGTGATGCGCATCTCCGCCTTGCCCTCGTAGAAGCCCTCTGAGCGCATGAGCTTCTCTGCCGTTGCCAGATCGAGCCTGGCACGGCGCTCCAGGCCAAGCTCTCCGTCCGGCGGGCGCTTGGCCAGGGCCACCAGCTGGCTCACGCCGTCCATCTTGCCGGCCAAGTAGCCAGCATCGCTGGCCTTGGGAGCCTTGGCCCGCTTGCCGGCCTCCTTGCCCGCAGCCTGGCCAGCCTCTTTGGCCGCATCGGCCTTGCCAGATGCGTCCTTGCCAGATGCCTCTTTGCCGGAAGAATCCTGACCAGACGATTCCTGACCGGCGGTCTCCTTGGCTCCAGCCTTGCCGGCATCGGATTCGGCACTGCCCACGGTCCGGCCGCCCTGCTCCACCGTGAAGCGGACGGTATAGGGCAGGGGGCGCTCGGCCACCTCGTCGGCGGCTTTCTCCTGCTCGTAGGCTTCGGCCTCGGCCTGGGCCTTCTGCTCCTGGGGCGTCGGCTCCTGCTTGGAGCTGCAGCCGGCAAGAACGAGCAGACCTGCCATGACGATGGTCGCGGTGGAAAAGGCAAAGCGCTGTATATGGAGAACAAGGCGCCTGGAGCGCAGGCGCAAGCCTTGATATGCGTGCATGCAAAGCCTCTGAAGCTGAGGGAAGGAAGCGAAAGGAAGGGGGGCTGGACAGCCGTCTGGACATGTCCTCCAGGAAAGGGCCAGGCCGCTCAGGACAGGCAGTTTGCGGGGCCAGGGGCAAAGAGCTATCGTGGCGCCGGCGCCAGCAAGCCTGACAAGCCAAGCAAGACGGGCGGACGGACGGAAGCCAAAAGCATTGCAGCCTTTCGGCTTGTTCCGCCCCATCAAGGAGGACAGCTATGAACTACAATCTCGTCCTGCACGTCGACGTCGACGATCCGGCCAGAGTCGGCTTCGTCTTCGGCAACATGCGGAACTACCTCAAGGACATCCCCGCCGGCGACAAGGCCTCGCTGGTCGTCGTTGCCAACGGCCCGGCGGTGCGCTGCTTCACGAAGCGCCATGCGGATCTTGAAGCTGCCGGCAAGGAGCTCATGCGCCAGGGCGTGTCCCTGCGCATGTGCCAGAACGCCCTCAAGGCCTTCGGCGTGGACGAAGCCAGCCTCTGGGAGGGCGTGCAGACCGTATCCGGCGGCATCACCGAACTGTGCCGGCTTCAGCAGGAAGGATACAGCTACATCAAACCATAGTAGCCGTTTCCCGGCCAAAAAGAAACAGCCAAGCGACGCCCTGATCTTCACCCTGATCTCCGCTCTGGCCGGCGTCGCGGAAACGAAAAGACGCTTCCAGCAAGCTCTCGGCCTTGCTGGAAGCGTCTTTGCCTTCAGGGGAAGAAACAGAGGCTATTCGCCGCGCTTGCCCGCCTTGATGCCGGCCATCTGGTAGCGGCGCTGGGCCGAGAGCACGGTCTTGCGCAGGCGTATGGACTTCGGGGTCACCTCCACGAGCTCGTCCTCGCGCACAAAGTGCAGGGCCCGCTCCAAGGTGAGGCGCTTGATGGGCGTCAGGATGACGTTCTCGTCCTTGCCGGCTGCGCGCAGGTTGGTGAGCTTCTTGGCCTTGGTGGGATTGACGTCGATGTCGTTGTCGCGGTTGTGCTCGCCGATGATCATGCCCTCGTAGACGGGGTCGCCCGGCTCGATGAAGAGGGAGCCCCGGGGCTCCAGGTTGAAGAGGGCGTAGGCCACGCCCACGCCGGCGCGGTCGGAGACGATGGAGCCCGTGTAGCGGGAGGGGAAGTCGCCGCGCCAGGCCTCGTAGCCCTCGAGGTAGGCGTTCATGATGCCCGTGCCCTTGGTGTCGGTGAGGAACTCGTCCTGGTAGCCGATGAGGCCGCGGGAGGGCACGGAGAACTCGATGCGCACGCGGCCGGTGCCGGCGTTGTGGCAGTTGAGCATCTGGCCTTTGCGCTGATTGAGCTTGTCCGTGACCACGCCCATGAAGTTCTCGTCGCAGTCGACGTAGAGGTGCTCGATGGGTTCGAGTACGGTTCCGTTCTCGTCCTTCTTCAAAATGACTTCAGGCCGGCCCACGGAGAGCTCGAAGCCCTCGCGGCGCATGGTCTCGACCAGGATGGCCAGCTGGAACTCGCCCCGGCCCTTGACCAGGAAGGAGTCGTGGCTGCCCGTGTCCTCGACGCGGAGCGCCACGTTGCGCAGGGTCTCCTTGGCAAGGCGCTCCTGGATGACGCGGCTCTGGAGGAGCTTCCCCTCGCGGCCGGCCAGCGGGGAGGTGTTGATGCCAAAGCGCATGGAGACCGTGGGCTCGTCCACGGTGATGCGGGGCAGCGCGACGGGATTCTCGCGCGTGCAGATGGTGTCGCCTATAGTGACGTCCTCGATGCCGGCAAGCACCACCACGTCGCCTGGCTCCACCCTGTCCACCTCGCGCAGGGCTATGCCCTGGTAGACCTGGAGCTTGGTGGCGCGCAGGGGGCGGGGCTTGCCGTCGGCGCCGATGCAGTCCAGGGCCTCGTTGCTGTGCACCGAGCCGTTCATGACGCGGCCGACGGCAAGGCGGCCGAGGTAGTCGGAATAGTCAAGATCAGAGACCAGCATCTGGAAGGGCTGGTCGGGATCGTATTCCGGTCCGGGGAGCTTGTTGAGCATGGTCTCGAAGAGGGGCTCGAGGTTCACCTGCTCGTCCTGGGGGTCGTACATGGCCACGCCGTCGCGGCCCACGGCGTAGAGCACCGGGAACTCGAGCTGGCTGTCGTTGGCGCCAAGGTCGATGAAGAGGTCGTAGATCTCGTTGACCACCTCTTCGATGCGCGCGTCCTTGCGGTCGATCTTGTTGATGACCACGACGACGGGCAGGTGGGCTTCAAGGGCCTTGCGCAGCACGAAGCGGGTCTGCGGCAGGGGGCCTTCCGAGGCGTCCACGAGGAGGATGGCGCCGCTGGCCATGGAGAGGGAGCGCTCGACCTCGCCGCCGAAGTCGGCGTGGCCAGGGGTGTCGATGATGTTGATCTTCACGCCCTTCCAGGTGATGGCGCAGTTCTTGGCGGCAATGGTGATCCCGCGCTCGCGCTCGAGGTCCATGTTGTCCATGACGCGGTCCTTCACCTGCTGATCCTCTCGGAAAACGCCGCTCTGCTTGAAGAGGGCATCGACAAGGGTGGTTTTGCCATGGTCGACGTGGGCGATGATGGCCACGTTGCGGAGATTCTCGTTCTGCATAGGCGTTTTCCTTCATGAAATAAGCGGTTTGCCTCGTTTTTGGGCGGAGGGCTTTGTATACGCTTTTTCGGCGTTTGTCACCCTGCGTCATGGCAGCGGAAAGACGCGGCAAGGATAGGACAAGGTCGCGCCCTGTCCCCGCCAGCCCGGGGATGCCGGAGGCGCCTGACTGCGGCCAGTCCGGCCCCAGCCCCCGTCGGCGCGCCCCTTCGCGCCTCTTCCGCACGGATCCGGCCTCAAACCTCCGCAGCAAAGACAATCGCTAGCGATTGCAGGACCTTCGCCTCTCGCATCAAGCTTCTAGAAACGCTTGAAGGGTCTAGACATCTTGACGCTTTTCCAGCAAGATGAATGACCAAAAATACACTAGCGCGTCCTGTCGTCTTACCGATTCCACCTTTCCACCGGCACCGAGAGGCTTCATCTTGCTGAATTCCCCACTCCTGAACCTGCCCCTGAACGAGCACCGCGTGCTTGTCGGCAACCGCGGCGAGATCGCCATCCGCATCATGGAGGCCTGCCGCAAGCTCGGCGTGGCCTTCACCGGCATCTACACCGCCGAGGACGAATGCTCCGGCCACGTGCTCTACGCCCGCGAACACGGCGGAGCCCAGGGCCTGTACAAGGTCTCCTCCTACCACGACGCCAACGAGCTCATGGCCGTGGCCGACATTGCGCACTGCACGGCGGTCCATCCCGGCTACGGCTTCTTCGCCGAGGACTTCCGCTTCGCCAGGCGCGTGACCAAGCGCGACCGCGGCATGATCTTCATCGGCCCCTCCTGGAAGATCATCCGGGAGCTCGGCGACAAGATCAATACCAAACGCCTGGCCCGAAGCCTCGGCGTGCCCACGGTGCCAGGCTCAGACCGCCCCACCTACGACGAGATGGAGGCCGAGAACATCGCCGAGGACGTCTTCGACTTCCAGCTCCAGAACGGCGTGACCCATCCCATCGTGCTCATCAAAGCCTCCGCCG
>JAEEPQ010000327.1 GCA_016284885.1 Desulfovibrio sp. | reverse complement strand
CGAGCTCGTTGGGCCGGCCCAGCCTGAGATGCGCTAGGGCGTGCCGGCTGCCTGGGCCCCGGCCCCGGCGGGCAAAGGCCGGCCAGTCCGCGATGCGGGCGAGCATGTCCAGCGGATCCTGGCTCCGCCAGCAGGCTGCGGAAGCGGTGCATTCCGGGTCGAGCAGGGCTTCGGCAAGTTCGGCGTCGAAGCCGGCAAGCTGGGCCGCGGCCGCGGCCGCATAGCGCTGCCAGAGCTTGGGCAGGGGCTGCTCCTGGCGGGCGAGGCCGAGGGCTGCGAGCATCTGCACGTCGAAGCCGGAGACGTAGCGGGCAAAGTCCACCACGGCAAAGCAGCTTCTGGCGTCGTCGGGCACGCTTTCGGCGCACTCCACGACGAAGAGGCCGGTTTCAGGCGAGGGGCGGCCGAAGCCCCGGCAGAAGGCGGTCCAGGCCGGAGCCTGACCCGGGGCTATGCCCTTGATCCAGAGGATTTTCCCCGCCAGCACCCTGTTGTCTGCCAGATAGCGCTGGATGGACTTGCCTGACCGGGGACGCCAGCTGCCGGCCACCTGGCGGGAGCCGAAGCGCTCGAGGAGGAAGGTGCCTATGGTCGCCGGATCAGGGCAGTCCTCCTGGGCGTCCACGGTCTCGATGTAGGTGTCTGAGGAGGCGGAGCCTTCGCGGATGCGGGCCAGGATTTCGCTGCGCATGCTCTGGCGCCAGGGCAGATCGTCCGGCACGGCGGCCAGGGCCATCCTGCCCTCGAGCAGGACGCCGGCCACGGCCTTGGCAAAGGCCTGGGGCCCCGTCACGGCGGACCACCAGAAGTCGGGCGTGGGCATGCTCACGGCTGCACGCTCCTGGCGTTCTCCTCGGTGATTTCGGCGTCGAGGCGGTCCATGTCCTGGCCGATGATGTCGAGGAAGGAGCGCTTGCGCAGACGGTAGCCCCGGCCCGGCGCGTGGTGGAGTATGCCCATCTCCGTCATCTCGTCGAGCAGGGCCTCGTACTCGGCCGTGCCGAGTCCGGCGAGGCATCGTATGCCGTAGTCTTCGGCCATGGTGCGGATCTGGTCCGCGCCGTAGCCGAGGAAGCCCTGGTCCATGGACTCCTGGAGGTGGTAGAGCATGCAGATGCAGCGCGCGAGCATGAAGTAGCGCTCGTCGAGCTCCAGGGAGAGGCGGAACTTCTGGCGTATGCTCTCGTTCATGTCGGAGTTGTTCATGATGGCGCCGAGGTGCTCGCCCTTGAGGGGGAAGGGCGGATTGCCCTCGCTGGCCCGGTAGTAGCGCGAGTAGTCCTCGTTGAGGGACTGCACGAGCTTGTAGCCGAAGAACTGCACGATGCCGGGATAGTAGTTGGTGCTGGAGAGTATGGTGTCGAGATGGGAGTCCGGACCCGGAGTGAAGCCGAGGTAGCGCAGGGGGCGCAGAATCAGCCGCATGGCCTCTGCCGGCGAGAGGGGCTTGATGCACAGGGGCTGCCCCAGCTGGCCGAAGACGCCGTTGTTGCTGGTGGCGTTGCGGGCGCGGCAGACGTTGTTGAGGCCCGCCAGCACGAACTTGAAGGAGGGAACCTTGCGCTTCAGGTCGGCCAGGGGCTGGAGGGGCTGGTAGTCCGCCAGGCCGGCTTCGCGCAGGAAGTTGTCCGCCTCGTCGAGCAGCAGGAGCATGCTCTGGATCTTCTGCTTGCGGAAGAGGGACTCGAGGCTCCCGCAGAAGGAGGCCAGCGAGCTTGAATGCGGCAGGCGCAGGTCCGTCTGCTTGTTCACCTCCTGGCAGAGGAAGGGAACGACCTCGTTTTCCCGGGACTTGTCCTTGATGGAGCAGTAGACGGCGTAGCAGCGGCTTGACGGCGCGTGGAAGCGGCTCTGGGCGCGCTGGAGCAGGGCCGTCTTGCCAAGCTGGCGGCCGCCGTAGACCAGGCAGGCGCCGCCGAAGTCGAGGATGTCGTTGAGCTCGCGCGTGCGGCCGCAGAACATCTCCTCGGCCGTGGGGCCGCCGTCGCGCACGAAGGGCTGCACCGCCGTGGCGTAGGGAAGGGCGCAGCTGAGCAGGGCGGCCATGCGCTCGGTCTTCTGGTGCAGGG
>JAEEPQ010000075.1 GCA_016284885.1 Desulfovibrio sp. | reverse complement strand
GCTGGTACAAGGGCACCAAGGACGTGACCTGCTGCTTCTTCGGCGACGGCGCCTCCAACCAGGGCACCACGCAGGAATCCTTCAACTTCGCCACCGCTTGGAAGCTCCCCGTTGTCTTCATCAACGAAAACAACGGCTACGCCATCAGCGAGCCCCAGCGCAAAGCCATGGCCATCACCGACATCGCCGACCGCGCCGCGGCCTACGACATGCCCGGCGTCGTCGTTGACGGCAACGACGTGCTCGCGGTCTACGAGGCCGTGGGCGAGGCCGTCGAGCGCGCCCGCGAAGGCAAGGGCCCCTCGCTCATCGAGTGCAAGACCTACCGCTGGCGCGGCCACTTCGAAGGCGATCCCGTCGTCTACCGTCCTGAAGGCGAGCTTGAAGAGTGGAAGAAGAAAGATCCCATCCCCCGCCTCGCAAAGACGCTTGTCGAAAACGGAACTGCCACCCAGGAAGAGCTTGACGCCATCGAGGCCGAGGTTGCCAAGGCCATCGCGGCTGCCATCGAGTTCGCCCAGAACAGCCCCGAGCCCACGCCCGAGGATCTGCTCAAGGACGTGTACGCCTAGCCGAAGGCTCCGGCTGCACTGCAATTCCGTCATTTACCGCAAGCAACGAATGGAGAGTAACTATGGCTAAAAAGACATATCTGCAGGCGCTCAACGACGCGATGCGTCAGGAGATGGAAAGGGACGAGAACGTCTTCATCATCGGCGAGGACGTTGGCAAGTTCGGCGGCTGCTTCGGCGTGACCCAGGGCCTCTTCGATCAGTTCGGCGAGAAACGCGTCAGGGACACCCCGATCAGCGAAAGCGCGATCGTCGGCTGCGCCACCGGCGCCGCCGCCGCTGGCCTGCGTCCCATTGCCGAGCTCATGTTCGTCGACTTCATCGGCGTGGCGCTCGACCAGCTCTTCAACCAGGCCGCCAAGATGCGCTTCATGTTCGGCGGCAAGGCCAAGATCCCGATGGTGCTGCGCATGCCCCAGGGCGCCGGCGTCGGCGCGGCCGCCCAGCACTCCCAGAGCCTCGAGGCCTGGTTCATGCACATCCCCGGCCTCAAGGTCGCCATCCCATCTGATCCGAAGGATGCCAAGGGCCTGCTCATCAGCGCCATCCGCGACGACAACCCCGTCGTTTTCCTTGAGCACAAGCTGCTCTACGGCCTCGAGGGCGAGGTGCCGGACGAAGAGTACACCATCGAGCTCGGCAAGGGAGAAGTGAAGCGCGAAGGCAGCGACGTGACCATCGTTGCCGTGGCCAAAATGGTGCAGGAAGCCCTGGCCGCCGCCGACAAGCTGGCCGCCGAGGGCATCAGCTGCGAAGTCGTCGATCCACGTTGCCTGGTGCCGCTCGACAAGGAGATCATCCTCAACTCCGTCAAGAAGACCCACAACCTGGTCATTGCCTACGAAGGCGTGGAATGCTGCGGCTGCGGCGCCGAAATCGCAGCCATGGTGGCCGGCGAGGCGCTGGACTACCTCGACGCGCCCATCAAGCGCGTTGCCGCCCCCTTCTGCCCCATCCCCTTCTCTCCTGTGCTTGAGCAGACCTACCTGCCCAACGCCGACAAGATCGCGGACGCCGTCAGGTCCATCCGCTAGTCAGCCTTTCCTCAACCACCGTGGCGGGGCGCTCCGGCGCCCCGCCACCGCAAGCCAGGAGCCTGCATGAAGCCAGTCTCGATCATCGCCAACCCAGCCTCGGGCAAGGACATCCGCAGGCTCGTGGCGCACGGCAGCGTGTTCGACAACCAGGAAAAGGTGCGCATCGTCCGCCGCCTTCTGCTCGGCATGGAGCGCTCAGGCGTCGAGGAAGTCCTCTACATGCCCGACGCCTTCGGGATCGTGGAGCGGGCCATCGACGGAATCTCCACGTCCATCAAGGCGAAGCCCTTCAGCATCTACATGCACAACACCCAGGAGGACACCGTCAACGCGGCCAGACTGGCGGCCGAAGCGGGTTCGGCCTGCACCATCGTCCTCGGTGGCGACGGCACCTGCAGGGCCGCGTGCCTGGGAAGCCTCGACGTGCCGTTGCTCCCCCTGTCCACCGGCACCAACAACGTCTTTCCCCAGATGCAGGAGGCCACGGTCGCGGGCCTTGCCGCCGGCCTGCTCGCCACGGAGCGCCTCTCGCCCGCAGACTGCTGCCTCGACGAGCACTATCTGGAGATCTTCATCGACGGCGTCCTGAAGGATCTCGCGCTCGTCGACATCGCCGTGAGCAGCGGGCTCTACGTGGGCTCCCGGGCCGTCTGGGACGCAGACAGCATATCGCGCTTCTTCTTCGCGCGCTGCCGGCCGCAGAACATCGGCTTCACCTCCGTGGGCGGGCAGCTGGCGACCATCGAGCCCTGGGAGGGCAGAGGTCTCTGCCTCCACGTCGGCAAGGATGCGACCTGCCGGGTGACGGCATCCATCGCTCCGGGCCTCGTGGCGGACATCGGCATCGAAAAGGCCAGGAACATGGCGCCGGGCATCCTCTTTTCCGCCGGACAGGCGCCCTGCATGCTTGCCGTGGACGGCGAGCGCGAGGTGCCGGTGCACAAGGGAAGCACGGCCGCCGTCGCTCTCTCCGAGAGGCGCATACGCGTCGTCGACGTGCCGAGGACCATGCGGACGGCCCAGCAGATGCACCTCTTCGCTGAAGGCGCGAAGCATCTGGACTGGTACTGACAGACAAGGAGACGAACTATGGAAAAGCTCAAAGCAGCCTTCATCTTCATCTATCCCGCAGAAGGCGATCCCGTCGCGGCCCCCGTCTGCCAGGGCTGGACCGAAACCCCCGGCGTTGACCTCATCGCCATCGGCGTCGCCTCCTACGAGCAGGCCTGCGAGGCCGCCCGCAAGGCGGTTGCCGAGTACGGCCTCGGCGCCGTCGAACTTTGCGGCGGCTTCGGCCTCGAAGGCGTGGCCATGGTGGCCAACGCCGTGGACGTCCCGGTGGGCGTCGTGCGTTTCGACGTGCATCCCGGCCTCGGCGGCGTCAGCGGCGACAAGCTGTTCCTGAAGGGATAGCAGCGCCAACAATTCTCATTCGCAGCAGACATTTTTCTGCTCATAGCCCGAATCCAAGCATCTCAGCACCGCAAGCATCCTGTTCATCCCCCCAAATCCAGGCACAGCTTGGACAGCACATCTAGGAGGACTCCCATGAGCATCAAAGGAAAAGTTGCCGTTGTTACCGGATCCGCCCAGGGCATAGGCCGGGGCATCGCGCTTCGTCTCGCCCAGGACGGGGCAGACATCTGCCTCGTGGACATGCAGATCGAAAAACTGCAGGGCGTTGCCGAAGAAATCCGCAAGCTCGGCCGCAAGGCCTGCGCCTTCCAGTGCGACGTCACGAACCGCTCTCAGGTCTTCGAGGCTGTCGACTATGCGGAGAAGGAGCTTGGTGGCTTCGACATCATCGTCAACAACGCTGGCATCTGCATCACCAAGCCGCTTGAGAAGATCTCCGAGGAAGAGTGCGAGCGCATCTTCAAGATCAACGTCTTCGGCGTACTCTGGGGCATCCAGGCCGCGGCTGCCAAGCTGAAGGCGAACAAGAAGAAGGGCAAGATCATCAGCGCCCGCTCCATCGCCGGCCACACCGCCTGGGCCATGCTCGGCATGTACAGCTCCACCAAGTTTGCGGTCAGGGGCCTCACCCAGGCCGCGGCCCAGGAACTCGCCCCCTTCGGCATCAACGTCAACTCCTACTGCCCCGGCATCGTCGACACCAACATGTGGACCGAGATTGACCACGGCTGCGCCCCCGAAAAGGGCGTCGCCACCGGCGAAACCTGGAAGGCCTCCGTTGCGGGCATCGCCCTCGGCCGCGCCGAGAAGCCCGAAGACGTGGCGGCCTTCGTCAGCTACCTGGCCGGCCCCGACTCCGACTACATGACCGGCCAGTCCGTGCTCATCGACGGCGGCATCGTCTACAACTAGCAGACCCGCTTTCCCCGGCGCGCCTGCCTGACAGGCGCGCCCCATGAACGGCCTTTGGCGGCCAACCCCCAGCTCTCTACGGCCGTCGGAACGGGGTCGCGACGGTTTTGGCCGGCCCCGTTTCTTTTTGAAGGCATCCCATCCGCCAGAGTTCTCCTTCAGCCCTCTCGGCGCGGGGCAGTCCGCACTTTTCACAATGCATGCCGACTTCCAGGCATGTCGCTACTATTCAGGAGTACAACAGTGAGCGTAGAACTTGTTCTGCCAAAATTCGGCCTGACCATGAAGGCCGGAACGGTCTCCAAGTGGTTCGTGGCCGAAGGCGCCGCAGTAAAGAAGGGCGATCCCCTCTACGAAGTGGAGACCGACAAGATCACCAACAAGGTTGAGAGCCCCGCCGACGGCGTCCTCTTCCAGATTCTGGTGCAGCCGAAGACGAAAGTCGACTGCGGAACCCTCGTCGGCATCCTCGCGGAAGGCGGCGAGGCGCTCGAGCGCCGCGATGGTGGAGCCACCGCCCCTGCCGGCGACGTAGCGGGTGAAGCCAAGCCCAAGGCCAAGGTGGCTCCGGTCGAGGCGCCGAAGCAGATGGCCCAGGGTCCCGTCTCCGCCTCGCCTGCGGCCAAGCGCCTTGCCCGCGAACTCGGCGTCGACCTTGCCCAGATCAAGGGAACCGGCGCCGGCGGGCGCATAGGCGAGGGCGACGTCCAGGCCTACGCGGACCGCATCGCAAGCATCAAGATTACGCCGCTTGCCCGCGAGCTGGCCCAGCAGGCCGGTCTCGACATCGCCGCCATCAAGGGTTCCGGCGTGGGCGGCAAGATCACCCGCGACGACGTGGAACGGCTTGCGCATCCCGAAAAGTTCATGCCCAAGCCTGCTGCCCCTGCGCGCCCGAAGGCCCAGACCGTGCCCTTCGAGGGCATGCGTCGCATCATTGCTGACAACATGCAGGCCAGCCTCGCCAACGCCGCCCAGCTCACCCTCATGAGCGAGTGCGACGTCACTGAGTGCCGCGCCCTGCTGGACGACCTCAAGGCCCGCAACCGCAAGGATCCCACGTTCCGCATCTCCATGAACGACGTCGTCATCCTCGCCGTCTCGAAGGTGCTGAAGCTCTACCCGAGGATGAACTCCGTCGCGGACGAAGAGAACATCATCGAAAGCGACGACGTCAACGTCTGCATGGCCGTCGCCCTCGACGACGGGCTCATCGTGCCCGCCCTGCACAACACGGACAGGATGGGGCTGCTCGAGATAGCGCGCGAGACCCGCAAGCTGGCCGGCCGTGCCCGCAAGAATCAGCTCACGCCTGACGACATGTCCGGCGGCACCTTCACGGTCACCAACATGTCCCATTCGGCCGTCGACTTCTTCACGCCCATCATCAACGCGCCCCAGACCGGCATTCTCGGCGTCGGGCGCATTGTCCAGAAGGCCGTGGTCCGCGGAGGCCAGGTCGCCGTGCGCGACGTCATGGGCCTGAGCCTGACCTTCGACCACAGGGTCATGGACGGCGCCCCTGCCGGCGAGTTCCTCACCACCCTGGTCCGCATGCTTGAAGAACCCACATTGCTTCTTTTCTGATTGGAGGCGTGACACATGTACGATGTAATCGTTATCGGCGGAGGCCCCGGCGGCTATGCTGCCGCCATCCGCGCATCCCAGCTCAAGGGCAAAGTCGCCATCGTCGAGGCCAAGGCCATGGGCGGAACCTGCGTTCTGCGCGGCTGCATTCCCAGCAAGGTCTGGATGCACGCCGGCGCCCTGCTGGAAACCGCGCGCAAGGCCGGAGACTTCGGCCTGAAGCTCACGGTGGGCGAGCTCGACTTCGATGCCGTCGTGGCCCGCAAGAAGGGTGTCTCCAATGACATCGCCATGGGCATGGCGGCCCTCCTGCAGAACAACGGCGTTGAAGTCGTCAACGGCAGGGGCAGGCTCGTCGCGCCCGGCAAGGTGGACGTGGACGGCAATGTTCTCGAGGCCAAGAGCGTCATCGTCGCCACGGGAAGCCAGCTGAAGAAATGCGACGTTCCCGGCGCCGACGCCATCGTCATGACGACGGACCAGCTTCTGGAAATGGACGCTGCGCCTGCATCGGTGCTCATCACCGATCCCTCCTACATCGGCGTCGAAATGGCCATGCTCCTCTCCGTCTTCGGCTCCAAGGTGACCATGGCCCTGCCTGGCCCCCGCATCCTTCCCGACGAGGATCAGGACACGAGCCAGCGTCTGGCCCAGTCCCTGCGCGAGCGAGGCGTGAAGATCATGGCCCGCTACGCCCTCGTGAAGGTGGACGGCAAGAAGTGCATCCTCAAGGGCTCCTCCAAGGAGGCCGAAGTCGAGGTCGAGCGCGTCATCGTCTCCGCACGCATGCCGGTGGCCAATGACCTCGGCCTCGAGGCCCTCGGCGTCAAGTTCAAGGAAGACGGCGGCATCGATGTCGATGCCCGCTGCATGACGGCCTGCCCGGGCGTCTACGCCATCGGCGACTGCACGGGCGGCTGGATGCTCAGCCACGTCGCCTCCGCCATGGGCATCTGTGCGGCCGAGAACTGCATGGGCAAAAAGTCCACGTTCAACGCCAGCATCGTGTCCCGCGCCCTGTGGGGCATGCCCGAAATGGGCTCCATCGGCCTCTCCGAAGAGCAGGCCGAGCGCGGCGGCCACGAAGTGGAGATCGGCGGCTTCCCCTACTCCATCAACGGCCTCGCCATGCTGCGCGGCGAAGTGGACGGCGCCGTCAAGGTCGTTGCCGATGCGGATACCGGCGAGATCCTCGGCGTGCACATCGTGGGCGCCCAGGCCTCTGAACTCATAGGCGAGGCGGCCCTCGCCATGCAGCTGGAATGCACGGTCGAGGAATTCGCCAAGGGCTTCCGCGTGCATCCCTCCTTCTCTGAAACCGTCGTCGACGGCTTCAGGGACGCCGACGGCTGGGCCCTCTACCTGCCCAAGCGCGGCTAACCCTTTCGCTCATACCGGCTCTGGAAGCCGTCCGTCCGGCCTTGGCAGGGCGGACGGCTCCCATGAATTTTCAGCAAAGGCACGACTCCATGACAGCGCACACCGGCTTCGGAGAAAGCCTCCCCCTCGAAGTGCTCCGCCTCGGCCTTGTCGGCTACCAGGAGGCCCTGGACTTCCAGCAGGCCCGGCAGGAGTCCGTCATCGCGGGCAAGGCTCCCGACACCCTCCTGCTCCTTGAGCACGAACCCGTCGTGACCATGGGCAGGGGCGGCGAAGCCTCCCATC
Source organism: Desulfovibrio sp. (assembly GCA_016284885.1). Lineage (GTDB taxonomy): Bacteria > Desulfobacterota > Desulfovibrionia > Desulfovibrionales > Desulfovibrionaceae > Desulfovibrio. The sequence goes on along the minus strand of JAEEPQ010000075.1, from coordinate 4,090 downwards.
TGCACATGCCGGAGGAGGAACTCGCCCGCCGGGGCTGCCCTGTCTTCTGGACCGATCGCGGCGGCATGGCGACCTTCCACGGGCCGGGCCAGCTGGTCTGCTATCCCATCATCCGCCTGCGGCAGAAAGATCTGCACGCCTACATGGCAACGCTGCTCGGCGTCTGCGCCAGCGTGCTTGCGCGCTTCGGACTCAAGGCGGAGCTCTCGCTGCACGGGCCTGGCGTGTGGGTCAACGGGGGCAAGATCGCAAGCGTCGGCATGGCCGTGCGCCGCTGGACCACGCTCCACGGCATTGCGCTCAACGTCAACACCAACCTCGAGTGGTTCGGCCTCATCACGCCCTGCGGAAGGCCGACGGAGCGCATCGCATCCATGGAGCGCGAGCTCGGCCGCAGGCTGGATCCCGGCCTTGTTGCCGACTGCTTCGTGGAGGAGTTCTGTCGCGCCTTCGGCTTTTTCATCCCCGACGATCCCCTCCATCCCAGACCCTGGTGGCTCACCGTCTCCCTGCCCCAGGAGGGGCGCATCCTGCCGGTGGAGAACCTGCTCTCCGACCTGCGCCTGCACACGGTCTGCCAGGAGGCGGAGTGCCCCAACCACGGCGCCTGCTACGCCAGCGGCACGGCCACCTTTCTCATCATGGGCGACATCTGCACCCGGGGCTGCCGCTACTGCGCCGTCGGCAAGGGCAAGCCTCGCCCCCTTGATCCGGAAGAGCCCGCACGGCTTGCGAGCGCCGTGAAGCGCATGTGCCTCTCCCACGCCGTCGTGACCTCCGTGACCCGCGACGATCTGCCGGACGGCGGCGCCCTGCACTTTGCGCAGACCATTCGCGCCATACGCTCCGCCTGCCCCGGCTGCGGGGTGGAGGTGCTGGTGCCCGACTTCGCCGGCGACCCCTGCGCCCTCGACAGGGTGCTGCTCGAGCGCCCCGAAGTCTTCAACCACAATATCGAAACCGTGCGCAGGCTCTTTCCCCAGGTCCGTCCCCGTGCCTCCTACGATGCCTCCCTCCGGGTGCTGAGGCAGGCCGCCCGCCAGGGCCTGCTCGTCAAGTCAGGCATCATGCTCGGCCTTGGCGAGACCTGGGAGGAGACGCGCGAGACCCTGCAGGACCTCTACGACCACGGCGCCAGGCTCGTGACGCTCGGTCAGTATCTGGCCCCCTCCGGGAGCCACTGGCCCGTGGCGCGCTACGTTGCGCCCGACGAGTTTGATCACTGGCGCGGCGTCGCCCTTGCCATGGGATTCGCGGCCGCCGACTCGGCGCCGCTTGTGCGCAGCTCCTACCGCGCCGGCGAGATGCTCGGCCGGACAGCCTGCCAAGGAGGCCGGGAATCGCCGGCCAAGCTTTGAAACGAGGAGAAGACGACATGACCCGATGCCTTTCCGCCTGGCCCTGGCTGGCAGCGCTCCTGCTCTGCCTCGCTATCGGCTCCGCTCCGTCCGGGGCGCTTGCGGCCGGCCAGAACGGCCTGTGCCTGCACTGCCACGGCCAAGCGTCGAAGCTGGCTCCGGAAGAGTTCAGCCTCGGCAGGGATGGGCCCAGCACCCATGCCTCCCTCAAGTGCCAGGCCTGCCATGCGGGCAAGGATGCCGTGCCCCACAGGAGCGAGCCGCGAACGGCCTGCCTTTCCTGCCACGTGCGCCACGGCGAAAGCGTCGCCCACGACGTGCACGAGCGCGTCGCCTGCGAGGCCTGCCACCTCGGCGGCGGCAGGGCCGTCCTCAAGGACGGCGCCGTCGTCTTTGCCGGAGGCGCAGGCGCGGCGAAGCTGCACGACATGAAGGCAGGCGGCGAAGCCTCCTGTGGTCGCTGCCACTTCGCCGGCAACGAGGTCGGCGCACCGGCGGCCGCGCTTCCGCCCAAGGGCGTCCTGTGCGCTGCCTGCCATGCGGCCACGGCCACGGCCGAAGACCTGCCGACCAAGGCGGGACTCTTCGTCTTTCTGGCAGGCTTTGCCCTCCTGGCCTGTTCCTGGATCTTCGGCATGAACCTCGGCAAGGGCGAAGCCCTCGCCATGCCCGAGGCGAACCACGGTCCCCGGGAGCCCCTCGGCCGGCGCCTCTGGAGCTTCTTCCTCGACGCCTTCCTGCAGCGCAGGCTCTGGCGCGAGGACCGCGAGGCCTGGGGCATCCACGCCATGATCTTCTTCCCCTTCGTCTTCCGCAGCCTCTGGGGCCTGGCGGCCCTTGCCGGCTCCCTCGCCTGCCCGGCGGCCGAGTGGCCCTGGCTCATGCTCGCCAGGGACTGGGCGCCGTCGGCGCTGCTCTTCGACCTTTCGGGCCTCGTTCTGCTGGCCGGCCTCGCCCTGGCGTGGCGCCGCTGGCAGCAGATCGACGCGGCCGGCGGCCCCGTCAAGCGCCGCGACAGGCCAGCCCTGATCCTCATATTCGCCACCACGCTGGCCGGCTTCCTCCTCGAGGGCATGCGCATTGCCATCGCCCATGCGCCGGAGGGCAGTTCCTGGGCCTTTGCGGGCCGCTTCCTCTCCTGCTTCATCGGCAGCGGCTCCCTGGTCCAGTCCGCCTACGGCTTCGTCTGGTACCTGCACGCCTGCCTGACGGCGGCGACGGCCTGCTACATCCCCTTCAGCCAGCTTAGGCACATGTTCACGGCGCCGGCCAGCCTCCTCGCGGAATGCCTTGGCCGCCGCCGCTAGCCCCCACCTACAGCAAGCAAGGAGTCAAACGCATGAAAATTGCCGACTACGAAGTCCCTGAAGAGCTCTACTACGACGAGTACCACTTCTGGTGCCGCCCCGAAGGCGACGAGCTCGTCATCGGCATGGACGACTTCGCCCAGCGCCTTGCCGGCGACATCGTCTTCGTTCAGCTGCCCTTCGTGGGCAAGGCCGTCACGCGCGGCAAGAAGCTCTCGAAAGTCGAGTCCGGCAAGTGGCTCGGCACGGTCTACGGACCTGCCGACGGCGAAATCACGGCCGTCAACGAGGAACTGGAGGAAAATCCCGGCCTCATCAACGAAGACTGCTACGGCAAGGGCTGGATGTACCGCATGCGCCCGGCCGACATGGGCCAGGTAGAATCCCTGCGCCACGGCGGCAAGGACGTGCTCGAGCCGTGGATCATGCAGGACGTGGAAAAGTACAAGCAGGACTAGCGCCATGAGGAACTCAGCATTGACCGCCAGGCAACGTCTGGCCATGGACGCCTGCACGGAGTGCGGGCAGTGCCTTCGCGTGTGCCCCGCCGCGCAGGCGTCGGGCGACGTCAACTTGTCCGCAGAGGAGCGGATGCGGAAGCTGAAGCGTCTGCTGAGAAACGGCTCCCCGCTTGCGTCGCTCCTCCGCAGGCTCCCTGGAAAGCTTGGAGAGGCCCTTGGCGGGCGCTTCGCAGCGCCCTCTGAAAGCGAACTTAAGGACTATGCCTCCTCCGTCTTCCGCTGCAGCCTCTGCGGCGACTGCGAAGAGGTCTGTCCCGCCAAGATACCCGTCAAGGGCCTCTGGCTTTCCCTGCGCCAGGAGCTGGCCCGCACCGGCTCCGCGCCGGCCAAGATAGGCATGATCAAGGACAACATCGCCGAATTCCGCAACGTCTTCGGCGAGGACAACGACGAGCGCGGGGACTGGGTCGACGACATGCGCCGCCCGCCCGAGGACGGCTGCCAGAAGGCGAAGGCGGACATCGTCTACTTCACCGGCTGCACCGGCGCCTACTTCCCGCTGGCCCAGAAGATTCCCATGGCCTTCGTCAGCCTCCTCGAGCAGGCGAAAGCCGACTATACCATCCTGGCCGGCGCCGAGTGGTGCTGCGGCTTTCCGCTGCTGGGCTCGGGCCAGGGGACGGAACTGCCGGACATCGTCAGGCACAACGTCGAGGCCGTCAGGGCCAGGGGCGCCTCCACCGTAGTCTTCACCTGCCCCTCCTGCTACCAGACCTGGCGCGAGCACTACCCCGCGGAGTTCAAGCTGCTGCACGCTTCCGAGCTTTTGGCCAGCCTGGCGACCAAGGGGCGCCTCCAGCTCGGCGAGCTTGCCATGACCGTCACCTACCACGATCCCTGCGACCTCGGCCGCGGGAGCCGGGTCTTCGATGCCCCCCGCAGGGCCCTTGCGTGCATCCCCGGG
>JAEEPQ010000326.1 GCA_016284885.1 Desulfovibrio sp. | reverse complement strand
CCCCCAGGGGAGTGCCGCGTGAGCGCCTGCCAACACAGACAGCCCAGCCAAACCAGCCAAGCGAGCCAGGCGGGCCAGGCAAGGCAGTCGAGCCAGACTGGGCTGGCCAGCCAGGAAAGGCAGGCCAGCCCGGGCTTTCTCAGCTTCCTGACAGCCCCGCTGGCATCCTGGGGCCTTGCCGGAAGCCGCGACAGCCTGACAGGAGCGGGGGCTGGACAGGTCCTTGCACAGGTCCCTCATCAGGCCAGGGAACAGGCGAGGGGACAGGCCAGTCGACAGCGTGGCCGGCAGCAGGGGGAAGCTGGGCAGGCGAAGGCCGCCCGGGCCGCCCGCGCTGCCGGGATCAGTCCAGCTGGGCAGGACAGCCCCGAGACCTGCGTCTTCACCGGTGCGCCCGGCGTGGCCCTGAGCCTCGCCACCCTCAAGGAGGCCCTGCGTGCAAGCCAAAAGGCCTGCCTGGCCGTCTCCTGCCTCTCGCTCGTCTTGGGGCTTGGCTGCGCGGCTCTGCTGCTGGCCAGGCCTGCGCCGGTGTACTTCGGCATGAGCGAGGACATGAAGCTCTTGCCCATGGTTCCGCTGGACCGTCCCGTCATGGGCGATGCAGCCGTCAAGGCCTGGGTTGCCGAATCCGTCACCCTGGCCATGAACCTCGACTACCTCAACTTCGCCTCCCAGCTCAACCAGGCGCGGGGGCGCTTCACGCGGGCAGCCTTTGCCAAGTTCGCCGCCAGCCTCGACAAGGAGGGGCACCTTCCCCTCCTGCGCCAGCAGCGCGCCCTCATGCACTCCGTGGTCCAGGGCACGCCTCTGCTGGTGCGCTCAGGACTGGTCCGCGGCCGGCTCGTGCAGGAGTTCGAGCTGCCTCTGCTCGTGAGCTACGAGACCTCCAAGGGCCGCATCTCCTCCAACCAGGTGGCCGTGGTCTGCCAGGTGCAGCGCGTGCCTGTGGCCGACTACCCCCGGGGCCTCGCCATCTCGAGCCTCGTCACTCTGCAGCGCCGGGCACGGGAATAGGGCCAGGAGCAATGGAGCAGGGCAAGGAGCACGGGAGGCAGGCGTTGCTGCCGGCCCCCTGGCACCACCTCAGCCTCATGGCTTCCCAGACCTCCCAGCCCCCTTGTTGCCGTTGGCGCCCGCCTTGGGCCTTGCAGGGGGCTCTGGGGGGCTGAGGCGCATCTGGGGACTGGGAACAGCCCCCGCTTGCTCAACATGCTGAAATTCCTGGTTGCTGTTCGTGGCTCAGGATGAAGCTTCAAGCGATGCGGCAGCCTTGGCAGCTATGGGGCATGACAGGAAGCCATGCCGGGCGGCCAGGCGGCAGCCAAGTTGGCTTCCAGCTGGAAGCCCGGCCTTTCTGCCGTCTGCCAGACCTCGTCGCCTCAGCAGCACAGCACGAAGCAACAGCTCGTTACATAAGCACAGGGGCGTATTGCCAGCCTGCACAATCACTGCATCGCCAGGCTTCAACCTGAGCTTCAAGGAGGTGCCATGCCTACGTGGGAACGCATATTCCACGATCTCGACAGCCTGCGCCAGCAGGCGCTGGACTTCTTTGGCCTCTCGCCCGCTTCGGCCTTCCGCCTGCACACGGCAGACGAGCAGGGCGTGCTCGTGGCGGACGATGCCTCCATGGCCAGCCTCATTGCCCTGGACGGCGGCCTGCGCCTGGTGGGCGAGGCGGAGTTCGAGGAGGCCGCAGACCGGCTTGAAGGCCTGCTGGCCTCGCCCCTGGCCTCCAGGGCCCATGCCCTGCAGCTTGTCTTCACCTGCGACCCCCGCGGGGGCATCCCCCTGGCCCAGCGCCAGCTGGCTCCGGCCAGACGGCAGGCCAGGCGCTTGGGGCTGGACCTCGACGGCGTGCTCGAGGGCTGGGCCAGGGCCGTGGGAGGCTACTGCCAGGAGGAGTCCGTCTACGTCGCGGTCTGGACCAGGCCCAGCTGCATGACCCGGGCTGAGCTTGCCAAGGCCCGCCGGGAGCAGGCGCGCGGGGCCGCGCTTCCCGCCTCGCCCGCCCTTGTCCAGTCCGACGCGCTGGTCGTGGAGCGCATGCGGGGCCTGCACCTGGCCAAGGTGA
>JAEEPQ010000325.1 GCA_016284885.1 Desulfovibrio sp. | reverse complement strand
TGTGCCTGTATCCTGATGTCTCCCAGAGCGTTTCTCTGCGTGCGTCTGCGCAGGCACCATCCCTCTCTCGCCTCTTGCCGTCTTGCCGATGGATCGCCTGTCTCGCGACCGCTTCTGCCAAGTGCCTGTCTGGCAGGCCTGCGCACTACACTGCTCCCCTTGCTGTTTCGCTCCCTTATACGGCAGTCTTCGGCTTTCCCTGCCTTCGAACGTCACTTCGCTCTTCGCTCCGCCACTGGCCAGTTCTCTGGCTTTCCCTGCCTTTGCTTCTTCCTCCACTCCCCCTTCTGCTCTTGGCATGTCCTCTGAACCTCGCCGAGGGGATCGGGTTTGGCATGGAAAATGCTAAGAAGAAAGCAGTACAAGCCGCACGGCGCCAGCGGGTCTCGCACCCTGCGCCGGCACCGCTTCAACCTTTCAAAGCAAGCAAGCTGAAAAAATCTTTTTCGGAGGAACATATGGAACTCACCGCTCAGTGCGAATGCATGTCTCCCCAGGAACAGCGCCTTGACGACCGCATCAAGGGCAAGGTCGACCGCTACCGCGCCACCCACGAACGCGTCTTCCGCATGCTGGAGCGCTTCGACGGCATGAAGCCGCGCATCGACATCGAGCGCGCCCTGTACTTCACCAAGTCCATGGAGCAGACCGAGGGCGAGCCCCTCGTCCTGCGCTGGGCCAAGGGCCTCATGAACGTGGCCAAGAACATCACCGTGACCGTGGACGAGGACTCCCTCCTGCTCGGCCGCGCCGGCGGCTTCGAAGGCCGCTACGGCATCCTCTATCCTGAGCTCGACGGCGACTTCCTCGACATCGCAGTGCGCGACCTGCCCACCCGCAAGACCTCTCCCGCCTCCATCACCCCCGAGGACGCCAAGCGCGTCATCGAGGAAGTGGCCCCCTACTGGAAGGGCAAGACCTTCCACGAAGCCCTGAACGCCGCCCTGCCGGAAGACGTCCACAAGCTCACCTACGACGATCCCCAGGGCCTCACCTCCCGCTACATCGTCAACGAGACCGCTTCTTTCCGCTCCTCCATCCAGTGGGTGCACGACTACGCCAAGATTCTGAAGCGCGGCTTCAACGGCATCAAGCAGGAGGCCCTGGAGAAGCTCGAAGCCCTCGACTCCCTCTCCGCCAAGGACATCTGCGAGAAGAAGCCCTTCCTGGAAGCCGTCGTCCTCGTCTGCGACGCCATCGTCCTCTGGGCCAAGCGCTACGCCGAGGCCGCCCGCCTCAAGGCAGCCGAGACCAGCGATCCCGTCCGCAAGGAAGAGCTCCTGCGCATGGCCGCCAACTGCGAGCGCGTGCCCGGCGAGCCTGCCCGCGACTTCTGGGAAGCCTGCCAGAGCCAGTGGTTCACCCAGATGTTCTCCCGCCTGGAGCAGAAGACCGGCACGACCATCTCCAACGGCCGCATGGACCAGTACTTCTACCCCTACTACAAGGCCGACGTGGAAGCCGGCAAGCTCGACGACGCCCGCGCGACTGAACTGCTCGAGTGCATGTGGGTCGGCATGGCCGAATTCATCGACATGTACATCTCCCCCACCGGCGGCGCCTTCAACGAAGGCTACGCCCACTGGGAGGCCGTGACCGTCGGCGGCCAGACCCCCGAGGGCGCCGACGCCACCAACGAGCTCACCCACCTCATCCTCAAGAGCAAGCGCGAGTTCCCGCTCCACTACCCGGATCTGGCCGCCCGCGTGCACAGCGGCTGCCCCGAAAGCTACCTCTGGGACGTGGCCGAGACCATCAAGTTCGGCTCCGGCTTCCCCAAGCTCATCAACGACGAAGAGGTCGTTCCGCTCTACGTCTCCAAGGGCGCGACCTTTGAAGAGGCCCTCGACTACGCCGTCTCCGGCTGCACCGAGGCCCGTATGCCCAACCGCGACACCTACACCTCCGGCGGCGCCTACATCAACTTCGCTGCCGCCGTGGAAATGGTGTTGCGCAACGGCCGCATGAAGAAGTACGGCGATCAGGTTCTCGGCGTCGAGACCGGCGATCCGCGCTCCTTCAAGACCTGGGAGGAGTTCTGGGAAGCCTACAAGAAGCAGCACTACCTCTTCCTGC
>JAEEPQ010000324.1 GCA_016284885.1 Desulfovibrio sp. | reverse complement strand
CCGACTCAAGGAAGGGCTTGTCTGCCCAGGCCGATGCCATGTAAAGCGACAAGGCGAAAATACAGTTGGCGACAGGTTAAAAATACACCACTCCTTACGTCCTTTCCGGGAGGCTTGCCCTTGGCTTTGATCCGTCCCTGGACGCTTGGGATCGTCCTTCCAAGGACGTTCCGTCACTTTCCCAGTAGTCGCGACTGGAGAAGCGCTGGAGTGTGCCTGAGGGGCTGAGGGAGCCGTAGGCGACCGAGGCCCCTCAGGCACACTCCAGCGCCATGGGCGCGGCTTCGCCGCGACCACGGCTTTTGTGAAACGCTTCGCGAAGCGCGAAGGAGCCCCGCGTCGCTACGTTCCGGTTCCGGAGTCGTCCGGCGTGCCCGCGACCCCGAGCACTCCTTCCCGCCGGGCCTCGCGGAGACGGTAGCTTTCGCCGCGTATGGTCAGCACGTCGCAGTGGTGGAGAAAGCGGTCCAGCACCGCGGCGGCCACGATGACGTCGCCGAGAATGATGCCCCATTCGCCTGCCGGCCTGTTGGTCGTCAGCATGATGCTTCCCGTCTCGTAGCGGGCCGCCACAAGATTGAAGAACAGATTTGCGGTCGCAGGCTTTACGGGGATGTAGCCCAGCTCGTCTATCACCAGCAGCTTGGGCTTCAGGTACTGGACGAGCTTCTGCTCGAGACGGCCTGCCGCCTCCGCCTCCTCCAGCTGGCGCATCAAATTGCCCGCGGTGACAAACGACGTGCTGTACCCGGCCTTCACGGCCTCGCGCCCCAGGGCGATGGCGAGATGCGTCTTGCCTACGCCGGGAGGCCCCTGCAGGAGAAGATTCCTCTTTGCTCCCAGCCATTCAAGGCGCGCAAGCTCCCGCAGCCTTCCCTCGCCGATGCCGGGCTGGCAGGTGAGGTCAAACTGCTCCAGCGTGCAGACGCATGGAAAGTGGGCAATTTTGAGGCCGAGATCGACGCGCTTCGCCTCGCGCCTCTCCACCTCGAAGCCCAGTGCATGCGCCAGCGTCTCCATGGGGCTCATGCCGGCTCTCTGGGCTTCGTCAAGGATGGTGTCCAGACTGTCTGCAAGCCTCTTGAGCTTGAGCCTTGCCAGATGCCCCTCCAGAGCCGCTCTGCTTAAGTCGCGCTGCATGTCGAAAAGCCTCCAGTCACTTTTTCGTAGTCGCGGAGATCCCGCGCGAAGGAGTCAGTCCCGCCGGCATTCCTGCCGCAGCCCGCTTCAGCCCCTGCAGAAAGGCTCTGGCCGGCCTGGGCTGGCCCGCATGGAGAAGATGCCGGACTGCCCGCGCCGGACGTTCCGGAGACCGCCGCGGCTCCTGCAGTCCCGCCGGCCGCCTCTGCGGCCGCGCTGGCATAGCCGGCAAGACCGCGGTGCAGGGACACGGGAGACGCCAGGACGGGGTCGGTGGCGCCAAAAGTGCATTGAGCGTCAAGAATTTCAGGCTCTTTCCTGTCCGTAGCCTTGTTGAATGTCTGAATGAGCCCGCCTCCCTGGTAGACCTCGACGGCGTGCGGACGGACGAGCAGCCTGACGTCTGTCTTTGCGTACTGGATCGGAAGCTGGTAGAATGCATTCTCGACTTGGATGATGCCGTCCTGGCGCACTCTGCGCCCCTCCTCCCTGCATTCATGGAAGCGGGGCTTCACTATGGCCCTGAGGTACGGCTTTTCAATCTCGAAGCGCTTGGCCGGCACGCTTTCCCTGCATCCGGCCAGGCGCTTCGGCTTCCATTCGGCACGCGTGGCCGTCCATTCGTCGAGGTGCGCCTGCAGTTCCTCCCTGGAGGCGAATTCCCGTTCAGCGATCCCGTTTTGCTTGACGTACTTCACTGAGGACTCGACCTTGCCCTTGCTCTGCGGATAGTACGGGTAGCAGGCCCTCACATCGACGCCCCAGTACAGCCCGAAATTCAGCAGGCCCTGGGTGAAGACGCACGTGCGCGAACCGTCGGCGCGGCTTGCCGCCCGGGTAACAAGCGGCGTGGCGTTGTCGCACACAAGAATTGCCGGTATGCCGCCAAAATAAAAGAACGCATCTTCTATGCTTGACAGCCATTCCTCCTGTGTTTCGCCATT
>JAEEPQ010000323.1 GCA_016284885.1 Desulfovibrio sp. | reverse complement strand
GCCCCCCGCAGGGCCCTTGCGTGCATCCCGGGGCTCAAGCTCGTCGAGATGGCGCATTCCCGCGAGCACTCCCTGTGCTGCGGGGGCGGCGGCAACCTCGAGATGATCGATGCAGGCCTCTCGGCCAAGATGGCCGCCCGCAGAGTGCAGGAAGCTCTTGACACGGGCGCCCAGGCCATCGTCACCACCTGCCAGCAGTGCGTGCGCACCATGGCCACCTACGCCCGCAGGAACAAGGCGCCCATCGAGGTGCTCGACCTGACCCAGATTCTGGAGCGCTCAGCCCAGGCCTATGCCAAGCAGGCCAAGGCCAAGGGCGCCTAGGAGGAGGCCTGCCATGGAAGCCACGTGGCGGCTCTACGACCCCGGCCCCCTGACCGGCGCCGAGAACATGTGCCTGGACGAGGTGCTGCTGGAGGAGCGGGGGCTCGGCCGGGGCGCCGACACCCTGCGCTTTCTCCAGTTCAAGCCCGCCTGCGTGCTTGTCGGCTTCCACCAGTGCCTGGGCGAGGAGCTCAGGCTCGGCTACTGCCGGGAGCAGGGCATCGACGTGAACCGCCGCGTCACGGGCGGAGGCGGCCTCTTGTTCGACGAGCCCCAGCTCGGCTGGGAGCTCGTCTGCTCCAAGGACTTCTTCAACGCCGGCATTCCCGACAAGGCCCTCTACGGGCGACTGTGCGCGCCCGTCGTCAAGGCCCTGCGCCGGCTCGGCCTCAATGCCGCCTTCCGCGGACGCAACGACATCGAGGTCAACGGACGCAAGATCTGCGGCACGGGCGGCACGGACTCCGGTCCGGCCTTCATGTTCCAGGGCACCATCCTCACGGACTTCGACGTGGAGACCATGCTCAAGTGCCTCAAGGTGCCGCTGGAAAAGCTCAAGGACAAGGAGATCGCCTCCGTGCGCCAGCGCGTCACCTGCCTCAAGGAGGAGCTCGGCTCCCTGCCTCCCCTGGCCGAGGTCAAGGAGGCGGTGGCCGAGGCCTTTGCCGGAGACTTCGGCATCCGCTTCGTGCCGGGCGGACTGACGGCAGGGGAGGAGGCGATGCTCGCAGAAAGGCTTCCCTGGTTCCGGTCCGACGCCTGGATCGACGGCGTACGGCCCGACTGGGAGCGCACAGGCGCCGTCTCGGCCATGCGCAAGACGCCCTTTGGCCTCGTGCGCGTCACCCTTCAGGCCAACCTGCCCCGGCAGCGGCTGAAGAGCGTCTTCATCACGGGCGACTTCCTAGCCTATCCGGGCAGGGCGCTCAACGACCTCGAAAGCATCCTTGCCGGGCGCAGGCTCGATGCCGAGGAGCTTTCCGGCGCCGTCGAGGCCTTCTTCGCCGAGGGCAGGATCGCCATTCCCGACATGGGGCCCCAGGACATCGTCAAGCCCCTGCGGCAGGCGCTCGAAAAGCTCGAAGCCGCCAGGTTCGGCCTGCCGGCGGACATGCTCGGCCGCGTCTCCACCGTCTGCGGCTCCTTTGCCGAGGTACGGAAGGCAAGGCCAGGCGCCCTCCTCCTGCCGTACTGCGCCAAGCTCCGGGAATGCGAATTCCGCTACCGCAAGGACTGCGCCGAATGCGGCGCCTGCTCCGTCGGCGAAGCCTGGCGCATGGGCCGCGAGGCAGGCCTCGAAACGTCCTGCATCGTCAACTTCGAGGATCTCATGGCAGAGATCGCCAGTCTCAAGGCCAAGGGCACGCCGGCCTTCATCGGCCTGTGCTGCCAGCCCTTCCTCTCCAAGCCCGGCGACGACTTCGCCAGGGCGGGGCTTCCCGGCATCCTGGCCGACATCGAGAGCAGCACCTGCTACGACCTCGGCAAGAGCGAAGAGGCGCACCTCGGCACCTTCGAGGGCAAGACCGAGCTCGACCTCGGCCTGCTCGAGGCCGTGCTCGCGGCCGCCCTCGGGGAGGCGAAGCCGTGAGCCGGGAGCTTCGCTGCGAGGCGCTCGTCGTGGGCGCAGGGCCCGCCGGCGCTTCGGCGGCCAAGGCCATGGCCCAGGCCGGCATCGACGTGCTTGTCCTCGAGCGCAGAAAGGTCATAGGACGGCCCGTGCGCTGCGCCGAATACATTCCGGCGCCCCTTGCCAGGGA
>JAEEPQ010000322.1 GCA_016284885.1 Desulfovibrio sp. | reverse complement strand
AATGCGGCAGTCTGAAATCGGCAATGGGCTGTGTAAAGACGAACTGACTCAGCCACAGAGTCCGCTGCCGCTGATCCGGTGCTCGAAATTGTGCCCAGCATTGACCTGATGGGAAAGCCTCTGAACGAGCTTGTTCAGAGGCATTTATGTCAAGTTTGTGCGTTGACTTCTGCAAGGACTGCACGAGCGGCAGCGGAACAAGAAGCACACCGATCCGATTTCGGCAAAACTCACCACTCCTTTTCGCCTTGATTTAGAATTGCTTTGCATATGGTAATGAGGGAGTCTTGAACCGTAGGTTCAAGCGGCGTTTTGCCTACTTTGCCGCCGGGGGCAAAGTAGGTCGCCCCGGAGGGCGAAATTCTCCTTTCCCAGTCCGGAGGCCGAAATACTCTTTTTTCCGGCGGCATGGAAAAGGCACTCGCGCCGGAGCGCGAAATACCCCTCTCTGCGCCGGAGCGCGAAATATCCTCCCCTTTTCCCAACAAAACAAAGAGGAGAGCCGGCAGGCTCTCCTCTTTGAATCGTAATGAATATTACTCGGCCTTTGCGGGCTCAGCGGGCTGCTGCGCTGCAGCCTCGGCCGCCTTCTTTTCGGCAGCTTCCTTGGCCTTGCGCTCAGCCAGCGCCTTCTGCGCGGCCTTGAACTTCTCCTTCTCCTCAGGAGTGGGGATCGGCTCGATGGCGTTCTTCGGGCAGGCCTTGGCGCACATGGTGCAGTTGCGGCAGCGGGTGTAGTCGATGACGGCCACGTTGTTGACCACGTGGATGGCGTCGAACTTGCAGGTGCGCTCGCACATGCCGCAGGCGATGCAGGAGTTGGCGCAGACCTTGGTGACGGCGGGACCGCGATCCTTGTTGGAGCAGTTGACGAAGACCTTCTGCTTGTAGGGGACCTCCACGATCAGCTTGCGGGGGCAGGCCTCGCGGCAGGCGCCGCAGTTGGTGCACTTCTCCTTGTCGACGACGGCAACGCCGTTCTCGCCGATGTGGATGGCGTCGAACTTGCAGGCGGCCACGCAGGAGCCGAAGCCCAGGCAGCCGTAGCGGCAGGCGGACGCGTCGCCGCCGCAGACCTTGGTGGCGGCCAGGCAGTCGCTGACGCCGCGGTACTCAAAGTTCTTCACGGCGTTGGTGCCGCCGTTGCACAGCACGTGGGCCACCTTCTTCTCGCCGGTGGGGGCCTCCATGCCCATGATGGCGGCGATCTTGGCGGCGCCCTCGGCGCCGGCGGGAGCGCAGGCGCTGACGGGAGCCTTGCCGTTCAGAATGGCCTCGGCGCAGCCGGCGCAGCCGGGATAGCCGCAGCCGCCGCAGTTGGCGCCGGCCAGAGCGGCCTGGATCTGGGGCAGGCGGGGATCCACCTCCACCTCAAAGACCTTGGCGGCGATGGCCAGGATCAGTCCGAAGATCACGGCCATGGCGCCCAGTACGATCACAGCATAGACAATATTCATCGTTCCGTTCCCTCCTTACATGGGCCAGACCTGCAGGCCGCTGAAGCCCATGAAGGCCAGGGCGATGAGGCCGGCAGTGATCAGGGCGATGGGGAAACCGTCGAAGCACTTGGGGTTGTCGGCAAACTCCAGCTGCTCGCGGACAGCCGCGAACAGGAAGATGGCCAGCAGGAAGCCAAGGCCGCCGGTGATGCCGTACACCACGGACTGGATGAAGTTATAGTCGTTCTGCACGTTCAGCAGGGCCACGCCCAGCACGGCGCAGTTGGTGGTGATCAGGGGCAGGTACACGCCCAGGGCGGTGTACAGGGTGGGGACGTTCTTCTTCAGGAACATCTCCACGAACTGCACCAGCGCGGCGATGACCAGGATGAAGGCCACGGTCTGCATATAGCCCAGACCGGCGGCCACCAGCAGGCGGTTGATGCCGAAGCAGACGGCGGAGGCCAGGCCCATGACGAAGGTCACGGCGGCGCCCATGCCCACGGCGGTGTCGATCTTCTTGGACACGCCCAGGAAGGGGCAGATGCCCAGGAACTGGGCGAAGATAAAGTTATTGGTGAGAATGGCACCGAGGGCGATAGCCAGCAAACTTGTGATCGTCATAGCTTACTTCGCCTCCTTTTCCTTGTTCTCGTTCTTCTT
>JAEEPQ010000321.1 GCA_016284885.1 Desulfovibrio sp. | reverse complement strand
GAAGCGCATGGCGTCCGTCTCGCCGCCGCCGATGGCGACCTCGCCGCTGACGCCGTCCTCGGGATCGCGGAATTCGGCCAGCGTCCTCTCGGCCAGCGCCACCATCTCCTCGGCGCGCTGCTCGAGAAAGCGCCCCTCTTCCGTCAGGGCTATGCGCCGCCTGCCCCGCGCGAAGAGCGGCGCGCCAAGCTCGTCTTCCAGTTCCATCATCTGGCGGGACAGCGTGGGCTGGGTGACGTGCAGGGACTGCGCGGCCGCGGAGACGGTGCCTTCGCGGGCCACGGCGAGGAAGTAGCGGAGCGTGCGCAAGTCCATGGGGTTCCTCCATCAAGCAGGATCGACAACTAGCACGATGCCCGGCAGGCATGTCAACCGGCGGAGCATAGGTCTTTGCCATGGAATGCCCGCGCGCCTTCCCGAGGGCGAGCACGGCGGCAGTAAGGCCTGGCGATGTGCCGTGCCTGGCCTTCCAGGCGGTGCCGGCCGCTGCGTTCTGAACTGCCGCCGTGCCAGGCAGAAGCTTCGCCTGCACAAGTGCCGCATTCAGGCTTCTTCAGCGGCTTCCGTCCCCCGCTCTGCGCCTTCAGCGCCTGCTTTCCTGCGCCTGCCGGCCAGCTTCTGCCTCTGCCCGATGGCGCCTTCTCCTTTCCTCCATCCAATCGCCCCTAGGCGAGGCCCCTTTTTTCAGCGTGTCCCTAAGGCTGGGGGAAAAAGGCCGCCCAGGCCACGGCGAAGAGGAGGGCCGGCAGCATGTTGGAGACGCGGATCTTCCGGTCCCAGAGAAGATTCACGCCGATGAGGAAAATGAGGATGGAGCCCGTGTAGGCGATGCCGGATGTCATGGCCGGCGTCAGCACGGGACCGATCCAGACGGCGAGCAGGGTGAGGGAGCCCTGGAAAAGAGCCACGGGAAGAGCCGAGAAGATGCATCCTTTGCCCATGGCCGCCGTCATGATGCACACGATGATGCAGTCGAGCACGGCCTTCAGCGCGAGGATGTCGCACTTGCCCTGCAGGGCGTCCTCGATGGAGCCGATGACGGCCATGGCGCCAATGCACACCGTCAGCGAGGCGGTGACGAAGGCGTCGATGAAGCGCCTGTCGCCGGAGGCCCCGCAGCGCTCTCTGAGCCAGGCGCCGAGGCGCTCCAGGCCGGCGTGGATGTTGAGGAGCTCGCCGGCCAGGGAGCCTGCGGCAAGGCACACCGCGGCCATGAGGGCGCCGGTTAGCCTGAGCCGGGGGCCGTCGACGGCAAAAGCCTGTTCCAGGGCGCCGCCAAGGCCGATGAAGACGACGCAGGCCCCGCAGGCGGCGATGAGCGTTTCCTGGAAGCGGGGCGTCAGAAACCTGCCGAAGGCAAGGCCCGCCATGCCGCCGGCGACGATGGCTCCTGCATTGATGGCCGTGCCCATGCCGATCATAGGCTTCTCCTTTTCCGGCAGATGCCCGCCGGCAGCGCTCCTCCGCGGAGGCGCAGTTCTTCCAGTCCCGGCATTGCCCTTCCTCCCTGAAGTTTCGGCTGCGTCTTTTCCGGCGTCCAGCCTTTCTTTCCAGATGCGAAGTCCGGGATGTCCGGCGGCTCCGCCTGTCCGCTCCATGCCGGCCTTGAGAATGAAAGGCACGGAAGGACGGCGCATCCTATCCAGTCAAGGAAGAAAGGACAATGAAAAAGCCTCCGGATCAATCCGAAACCTTGCGGCAGGAGTCTGGCAAGGGTGCCGTCCCCTTTCCCTTCCGGCCGGCTCCCCGCGCCGAGGCGCCGGCTCTCATGCCCATCGCGGCCCGATCTGCGTGAAAGCCTGGCTGAGCCGCGTGCACTGGCAAGGCCGGGAAATCGACATCAGTCTCGGGAAGTCCCCCGAAGCGGGGATTGCTGAGGTCCGCCGCCGGCACGGGGAAAACCGCCGCCTCGCCCGCGAGGGCCGGGATCCCAGGCGTCCGGCACCGGGCCGCAGTCGCCGATCCGGCCGGACATCTGGCCCTGGTGCGCCTCTGCCGCGCCTATCCGGACACGCCGGAAATTCGGCATGCAAACCGCTCACCCGGCGCCGCTGCGCATCTTGCAAGCGGAATGGCAACGAGGCTGCAGGACAGCGGATTGCCCCAG
>JAEEPQ010000074.1 GCA_016284885.1 Desulfovibrio sp. | reverse complement strand
GCGCTGCCGGCAGCAGCCGACGTTCCCTCGCCCGAGGGGGACATCCGCGAAGGCAAGGTCGAGCAGTGGCACCGTGCCTATCCCGGCACGGCGCCGGCGATGGAGGCCGCGTTTTCGCCCGACGGCAAAGCCATGCTCCTGCGCATCACGGCCAAGATTCCCACGTCCTACACCGTCCGCGTGGACGGCAAGATAGCCGCCAAGGGCCGTATCGCGGAACTCAAGGGCGGCGTCCAGACCGAATCCATCTCCCTTGCCGAGCATCCAGGCGAGCAGGGCGTACGCATCGTGCACGTCGACTACTCCCTTAGGGGCGTGGCGCAGGAGGACGGCGTCCTGCGCAAGACGGACGACCTGATAGCCGGCTGCCTGCGCGCCCGCTACGGCATGGCCACGTCCAGCGGCAAGACCGTCCTGAAGGTGCTGGATCTGGACGAGGAGGACGCCGACATCCTGAACCGCTGCGGCCTCTGAGCCCTGGCCTGTCCCGGCAGTTCCGGCGTCTGGGCAGTCCCGTGGCCGGATCGCCCTGTTATCCGGCAATGCTCCGCAGAGCCATAGACTGCGCCAGCCGTCCCGGCTGTCCATTGGCGCACGCGTTGCTGCCGTCAAGTTCCTCACCTCAAGCCCCTTTCCTCAAGCCCGTTTTCTCAAGGATCCTCAAGGAGGAAGCCATGTCCAGCCAAGCCCGCCTCGCCGGCCTGCTCTCCTGTCTTCTGGCCTTCGCCTTCGCGCTGCCGGTCCAGGCCGACGTTGCCTCTCCTGAGCGCGACCGCCGCAGGGCGGCCGTGGCCCAGTGGCACCATAAGCATCCCGGCACGACCCCGGCGATGGCCATTGCGCTGTCGCCAGACGGCAAGACCCTCGCCGTGAGCTTCGAGACCAGGACTCCTGCCGACTACAGCATCCAGCTGAACGGCAAGGACGCGGCCCAGGGGAAGCTTGCTGATCTCAAGGGCGGCGTCCAGACCCAGCACATCGACCTTGCCGAGCATCCCGGCAGGCAGGGGCGGTGGCGCGTTGCCGCCAGCTTCAAGCTCAAGGGCGTCAAGCAGAACGGTGCCAGGCTTGCCGAGTCGGGCGACAGCATCAACGGCTGCCTGTTCAAGCGCTTCGAGATCGTCGAGAAGGGCGGCAAGCCCGTGCTCAACGAGCTCGGGCTCGATGCCGAGGACTACTTTTTCCTGCGAGGCTGCGGCCTGTAGCAGCCTCCTTCGCCGGCCGCACTCCCCAGTACTGCTTTCCGGCCTTGCTCGCCGAAAGCCCCCCGCAAGCCAGGCGCTTCCTGCAGGCCGCGCCAGCGCCTGCCCTCGAGCTTTTGCCCGCGAGTCCTGCCCCCTGTCCTCAAGGAGAAAGCCATGTCGCCTTTCCGCTGCCTGCCCAGCCTGCTCCTCTGTCTTGCCGCCAGCCTCGCGGCCATGTCTGCCCGCGCCGACATGGCCTCCCCGCAGGAGGACATCCGCGCGGCCAAGGTGGCCCAGTGGCACCAGCGCTATCCCGGCACCGTGCCGGCGCTGGACCTCGCCCTCTCTCCTGACGGCGCAAGCCTCGCCGTGCGCTTCACGGCCAGGACGCCTGCCGACTACAGCATCAAGCTGAACGGCAAGGAAGCGGCCAAGGGAAGCCTCGCGGACGGCAGGGGCGGCGTCCAGACCCAGACCATCGCCCTGGCCAAGGAGGCCGGTAGCCAGGGCGAGTGGCTGGTGCACGCCGACTTTACGCTCCGGGGCGTGCGGGCCAGAGGGGACAAGCTTGCCGAGACGGGCGAGCGCATCGCAGGCTGCCTGCGCAAGCGCTTCGAGATCGTCGAGAAGGGCGGCAAGCCCGTGCTGAACGAGCTTGGGCTCGACGGCGAGGACGCCTTCACCCTGCGCAGATGCGGCCTGTAGGCAGCCCGTGCTTCCTTGACTGCGCAAAGAAGCCCGTTCAGGCTGGACCGTGGCCCCTTGGCTCGACACTTCCTTGCTTCTTTGCCCCCTTGCCCCCTTGCCCCCGCAAGACAGGGCCGGCGCGGCAGAAAAAGGTCAGAGCAGGCAGGGGACATTCCGTGCAGGATGCTTCAAAGCGGAATGAAGCAATCCAAAATTCTGCTTGACGGAGAAGTAACGCCTGTGACACAAGCCTAGCCCGAGCATTCTGCCTGCGCTTGGATTGTATCTTGCACCATGCCTTGTGCCATGCGCCCGCAGACGGCATGAAGGAGTCCGCCCCATGAACCGCACTGTCTCGCTGGCTTTGGCAGCCCTGCTTCTGACCTCCCTTCCCGCACCGGCCAGCGCTGTCCCTCTGGAGCGCATCTCAGCGGACGAACAGCCCATCGACATCGTGTCCGCGGCCCTGCGCGGTTCGGAGGGCGACATCAATACGGTGCTCGCCAGATCGGCCAAGATCTTCGTCATGAAGACCTGGAATGGCACGACGGTCGATGCCAGAGACGTTGCCGTCTACTACGCCCTCTTCTGTGGCAGGCCCGAAGCGGCGAGGCACATCCTGAAGCGCGGCTTCGGCCGCGACTTCGACGAGCTTGCCGGCATGCCCCGGATGGAGGATGCCTGCAAGGGCGATCCGACCACGGAAACTGCCCGCAGGGCCATTACCGAGGCGCAGAAGGAACAGGCCCAGAAGCTTGAGGCGCAGAAGGATCAAGCACAGAGCGGGACCGGAGCCAAGACTGAGCCCATCGTGTTCGCGGAGCTCTCGCCTGAGGCTCTGGACGTGATCCTCGACGTTGAAGACGACCACTGCCAGGCCGTGTCCGCCAGCGGCAAGCCGCTGCGCCAGCATCTCCAGGAGAGGAAGGACGCCGAGGCTGTCCTGAAGGTCTTCGAGGCCCGCTGTCACTAGCCAGATCGCCGCACTGCCTGCCGACGCACTCGACGAGCCATGCATCCCTTTGCCGCCAGGCTCCTTTCCGCAGCCAGGCCTTCGGCCGTGCTGCGCTGCGCCTTCAGCGAAGGCCGGCTGCCCTGCCTGCCGTCCCTTGCCGCCATGCCTGCCGTTCCCGCAGGCCCGGCAGCCTACCATTCGGGCTCGGTGCTCGAGCATGCAGCCCGGGTCATGGACGCCGTGGCAGGCGACAGCCTTGCCGTCTGGATGGCTTTCGTGCACGACGCGGGCAAGCTCGAGACGCCGCCCGAGATCCTGCCGCATCACTACGGCCATGAAGCGCGCGGCGTAGTGCTGGCGCAAGCCTGGGGCAAGGCGCTGGACCTGCCGGAGGCCATGGTTGCCTGCGGGTGCATGGCTGCCCGCGAGCACATGAAGGCGGGCCGCTACCGCCTCATCCGTCCGGGCACGCGCTACGATCTGCTCCTGGCCGTCGCCAGGCACGGCCAGGCAGCCATGGCGGCTTTCTGGAAGCTTGCCGACGCCGACTCCAAAAGCGACGTCAGCAGGGAGGCCCTGGCCGACTGGGCCAGGGTCAAGGCCTTTCTTGACCTGCACAGCGGGGACGGGGAGGCTGCAGGCTGTGCAGACGCCTGCAGGCTGAAGGAGAGGCTGCGCCAGCAAGGCATCCGGGTGCTCATGGCGGGGCACATGGCTGTCGCACAAGGCTGAGGAAGCCGGCTTCCCGTGGCCCTTTCTCTCCTGGCTTCAAGCTGTCCCGAATCCTCTCTGGGCCTGCCCCGAAACAGCGAGGCGCCTTGCCGGCGCAGGCCGCGGCGCTGCGGCGCCCCGGCCAAACGAGGCCTCTGCGCCATCTGCGGCCTCTGCGCACAGCGCGGGACTGCCGGCGGCTGCGTCTGAGGGACGGACACGGGCCGGGACGCTGGCCTATTCGAGAATGAACTTGTCCTTGAGCTCCTCGAGGCAGACCTCCTTGTTCCAGCGGGCCCGGTCGGAAAGGAGGGGGCGCGGGGGCAGAAGGCTGCGGAGCGTGCGGGCGAAGCTGGGGCGCACGGTGACCACGGAGAAGAGTTCGGTGGGGTTGAGGCCGGCGCCGAAGAGGGAGCCCTGGCAGTCCCAGTAGACGGCCTGAACGCCCTGGTAGGCGGGATCTTCGAAGAAGCGCCGGAAGAAGCCTCCCGGATCATCGCGCAGGCAGGGGAGGAAGCCTGCGGAGGTCGCGGGCGGGGTGGTGCACAGACCCATGATCTGCTTGACGGCCTTGGCCTTGAGGCGCTTGAGGTTGATCAGGGGCCCCTGGAGCGCCTCCTTGCGGTCCATCATCTGGGTGAACGAGCTGTCCTTGGGAATAGGCACGATGATGTCGCTTGCCTTGATGCTGAAGTGCTGGATCTCGCCCTGCCGGGCCAGGGCGTACTTGATGTGCCCGATGACGAGGTTGCTGCTGCGCGCGCCGTGCAGGCCGGAGAGGACGCCGGGCGTCAGGAAGTTGCCGTCAAGGCCGCGCAGGCTCACGAAGCGCTTGTCCTCCGGGGGAAGGGTGTCCCAGGAGATGAGGGTGACGACGGCGTCGTTGTCTTCGGGGAAGAAGGGCGAGGTGTCGGGACGGTCGTTCATAGCGTGTGAACTCCCCTAGTCGCGGGCCTTGCCGCGGCGCCGCAGGAAGCCGGCCAGAGGTGCCGGACGGCGCCGCCTGGCGGGCTGCTGCGGGTTCAGGCCAGGGGTCATTTCAGCGTCAAGTTCAGACGGCTGTCCAGCGGCTTGTCCAGCGGGCTTTCGAGGCGCCTTGCCAGACGGCTGGCTGGCAGGCTGGTCCGCAGGCTCCTGGGCCTCGCCGGCCTGGGCGGTTTTTCTGCGGACGGCGCCTTTGCCAGCCTTGTCAGCCTTGGCGGTCTTGCCGTCATTGGCCTCCTCGGCGCCCTTGCCAGCCGTGCCAGCCTTGGAGCCCTTGGCCCCCTTGGCATCCTGGCCAGCCTTGCCCTCCTTGCCCTCCTTGGCTGCCTTGGCCGCCTTCCTGCTCCTGGCGGGCTTGGCTGTCTCGGCTTCGCTGTCTGCAGCCGCCTTGGTCTCTCCCTCCGTCATGGCGGCTATGGCCGCGGTGGCCTCGCCGGCGCCGCCTTCGCCGTCCCCGCCGTCTGCATCAGGGAAGAGCAGGCTTTCGGCATCCTTCTTCGGCTTCTTCCGAGGCCGGGACAGCGCCGCGGCCGGAGTGCCGCCGGCTTCGGCGGCCGCGGGGGCGTCCTGCCCAGCCTCCCCGCCGGCAGCATCGCCAGCCTCTCCGCCTTCAAGGTCATCGTCGTCGAAGTCCTCAGCCAAGCCGGCTTTCTTGTCTTCGCGCCAGGACTTGCGCTCCATCACCTCGAGCAGGTTGGTAAAGTTGCGGGCGCGGGCCTCCTCGTTGACCATGGCGATGTACTGGAGAAAGCCGTTGCGGCCGAAGCGGCGTATGATGAGCTCGAGGAAGTAGGCCAGCTTGACCACGGAGCTGCTGGGCATGGCCTTGCCGAGGCGGTACTGGGTGCCGGCCTGGGCCGTGGTGCCGAGGAGCAGGAGCACCTTGTTCTTGCCGCGGGATATGGCTGCGAAGACCTGCTGGCGCCAGTCGCTCTTGGGCAGGGGGGCGAGCATGAAGAATTCGCGCAGGATGAAGACGTAGAGCCAGTCGATGAAGGCCAGCAGGTCCGGCATCTCTGGCATGACGGGCTGGATGTTCCAGGCGCTCACGCAGCGCGCGCACAGGGGCAGGGTGGGGGACTTGAACTGGTGGGCGGTGTGGGTCTTGCCGTTCATCAGCCAGTTCCAGTCCGCGCCCCGCCAGGTGGTGGTGCCGCGCATGGCCTTGATTTCGGAGACTGTCTGGAGGATGGACTGCATCCCGTCGACGGAGGCATCGTCGCTGCCGTCGGCACCGGCTGCCAGAGCAGCGTTCAGGATGGCGGCCGAGGGATCGTAGGTGTCGTGGAAGGAGGACTTGGCAATGGTGCCCACGCCGAAGAAGAGCCAGTCGAGGCTGTAGTCCAGATACTCCGAAAGCCACCAGAGCATGCTGTGGGAAAGCTCCCGCTCCCTCGACTCGAGCACGAGCCTGGTGAGGCATTCGCCGAAGGTCAGGCGCCGGCCTTCAATGAGATGGGGCTCGCTGCGCTTGCCGCGGCTGATCTTGATGTTCAGGTCGCTGATGTCGCCGCTGAGCCAGCGCTGGGCCGTCTGGTCGGCTGGGTCGCTGCTTTCTTCGTTGAATTCGTAGCTGCGGCGCCGGCCGTAGTCGGCAAGGTCAGTGAGCAGCCGCTCGAAGCGCTCGCCGAAGATCTCGTCGAGGATGAATTCCGTGTCCGAGACGTCGCGTATCAATTCGGGGATGCGCTCCAGCACCCCCTCGTGGAGAAGGGTTTCCGCAGAGAAGACGTAGCCCTTTCTCTGCAGGCACTGTGCCAAGAGCTTGCGGAGGCTAGGTGTAGAGGGCTGGTTCTGCGTTTTTTGCTGAGCCATGAAGCGAGATCTCCTTGTCAACGGGTTGCGGGCAGATCTTGCCCACTCGTTTTTCATCTCTATATCTTGAGACGGCAAGACAAGCAAATATTTTTTTGTCTGTCCATATAAAAAACGAGGAACCTGCCAAGATATGCTTCACGTTGAGCGAGGGAATGTGCGCTCCGTGCGGGACAGGGCGTGTTGCTGCGTCTGCGGGAGAAAGATGCCTGCTTGGCGCAGAAGGTTCAGCGGCGAGGTTTGCGCTGGGTCTGCCGGCCTGTCTGGGAACGGTCTGGGAACTGCTTGGGGACGGCCGGGGGATGTCTGGGGAATGCCTGGGGGCGGTGGCGTACCGTCCAGCGTCGCACGCAGACAAGGTCCGGAGAAGCCCCAGACAAGGTTCAGGGAAGGACCAGAGAATGACCAGCGAAGCTCCAATGAAGAGCGTTGCGGAGCCTTGGCCTGCGCCGGCGGCAGGCGAAAGGCCAGGCCTCTCCTGCCTGAAGATGCGGCGCTTCAGGAAAGACCTTCAGGGCTTTCATTTTCAAAATGGGGGCCATGTCGCAAGAAGCCTAGACGCGTTGCCGCCTCGTTGCCGTAGTGCCGGGTTTCCTGATATCCGGGGCTGTGGTCTTCCGATGGACCAGGGGAGCGAAGCCAGGGACCAGGGGCGCAGTGAGCCTCCCTGAAGGCGGCTGGCTCTGGCCTGCGCTAGGCGGCGCTGCCCTGCTGGCGCTTGAGCTGAACTTCCTGCTGGAACTCCGCCTCCAGGGGCAGGGCAAGGAGCGCCGCCAGGGCGCGCTCGTTGCCGCCTGCTGGACCTGCAGCAGGGAGGGCTGCGAAGAGGGCGAAGGCCCGGCCCGCGGCAGGAAGGCCGTCTGGCAGGGCGCCCAGCCGGACAGGCTGGGGGACGCGTCCCCGGGCCAGTGCCCGGCAGGCGCGGGACAGGGCCGCTCTCTCTCCCTCCCGCATGCTCAGCAGGGCCGGATCCGGCGCCTGGAGCTTGAGGTGGTAGCTGAGGCGCAGCTCCTGGTGCATGTCCAGGGGAGGACAGGCGTAGAAGGTGCGTCCGCGTATCATTTCGCCCTTGAAGAAGGCCGTCATCTGGCCTTCGACCTGCTTCTGCAGGTCGCGGAAATCCACGCGCGGGCGCATGGCGGCCTTGGCGCCGAGGGTGTCGGCGTAGGCCGTGCTTCCAGGCTCCCCCTTCCAGCCCGAGGCTTCGAAGGTGAAGCCGGAGCCTGCCAGGGAGCGGATGAGCTCGTAGGTTTGGCTGGGATCCTCGAGGCACATGAAGAGCTTGAGCTTGCAGTTGGCGACGATCTGCTCCGCGGCCTCGGGGGAGGCGCGCTTGATGCCGGCAAAGTCCTGGGAGGCGACCACGCAGGCTATGCCCAGGCCGCGGCCCTGAGTGAGCAGGATCTCGAAGCCCGGCGTCTCGATGGCCGCGTATTCGTCGACGATCACGCCGAAGGGCGTGCGTGCGTCCGTGGGCAGGGCGCCCAAGACGTCGGCAAGGCGTCCCTGGACCACGTCCCCAAGGCCCACGGCGCAGGCGTTGCGAATGGAGGAGAGGCAGATCTGGCCAAGGCTCTTGAGTTCCTTGGGGTCCTTGTCCATGCTGGGGATGAGGGTGACGTAGACGCGCCGGCTGGTGATGACGTCCACGGCGTCCACCTCGCCGTGGGAGGTCATGAAGATGCGGCCGTAGCTGTCCACGAGCAGGGAGAGGGCCCGGCCGAAGTAGGCCCTGGCGTAGCCGTACTGCTCGGCGAAGCTGCGGGGCTGCTTGTCCAGGGGCAGGCCCTTCTCCCAGCCCACGGTGGCGAGGGCGGCCTGGAGGGAGAGCATGCTCTTCTCGGAGAGGTCCTCGCGCAGGGCGAGCCTGGTTATCTCGGGAATGCTGAGCAGGTAGCGGCGCACGACGCCGATGGAGAGCGGGACCTCGCCGCGGTCGCGCATCTCCACGAGCACGGCCATGAGGCCGGAGATGAGAGTCTGGGCATTGGAGGAGAAGATGGCGTTGCCGCCCTTGTCGTCGCCGGCAGGCATGAGGGAGAAGAGAATCTGGGTGAGCTGGTTGGCCGTGCCCACGGCAAAGGGGTTCTGGGTGTTGGACTGGCGCAGGGGGGTGCGCATGTGGCCGAAGCTGCGCATGGAGGCCTGGGCCTTCTTGTCGGCCATGTAGGAGAGCAGGAGGAAGTCGTCGTCGCGGCCCACGAGGCGGCACATGGAGTAGATCTGGGCGCCGAGCTTGGGGGCAGCCTTGGGGTCCACGTAGAGCAGGCCGGAGCCGGCGGCCAGAAAGTTGAAGGCCAGGGAGACCAGGGTCTCGGTCTTGCCGGCGCCGGTGGTGCCGAGCACGAGCATGTGGGTGAGCATGTCCTCCCGGGCAATCCAGAGTTCGCGGCCCGTGTCGATCTCGTTGCCCACGTAGAAGGTGCCGCGGGCCCTGTGGAAGCCGCCCTGGGGGAGCACGTCCCCGAAGTCCGGGCCTGGCCAGACCTGGGGCACGCGCATGGGCAGGCAGTCGAAGCGGCAGGCGAAGCGGCGCCTGAGGGCGAGGCCGAGCAGGAGCGGGAGCAGCACAGGACTGGCGGCCGGGCAGAGAAGCATGGCGCCCATGCCGGCGAGCATGGCGGCCAGGAAGCCCGGGCGCTCCAGCAGGGCGTCGTGCAGGCGCACCCAGAGGGGGCGGATGTCGCGGACAAGCTCCTCCTTGGCGTGCTCTTCGCTGGGATTGAGGCCGTAGCGGGCCTGGCGGGGACGTCGCGGCATGGCAGACCTCCTGAAGGCGGAAGGGGGGCGGGCGGTGAAGGCCGGGGAAGGGCGAGGGCCTGGCCTGCGGGCCTGCAGAGCAGGGGGCCTGCGTGCAAGGCGGAATGGCGGGACGCAGAACAGGAGGGGGCTGAGGCTCGCGGCAGGCCTGGCACGACCTTGTGGCGGCTTGGCGGGCTCTCCGTGAAGCGGGGCGAAGGTGCTGCGATACCTCCACGATATCCCCGCGATATCTCTGCGACAGGCCTGGGGCCAGCTTTGGGCCAGACCTGGGCTCAGCCTGCCTGGAGGCGCTGGGCAAGCTTCGGCGAGAGCCTCTCCGGGGCAATCCAGCCCTCGTCGAAGAGGGCCGCCTCCAGGGCGTCGCAAGCCTCCTCGACATGGGGATCGGCAAGGCCGGCAAAGGCTGGATCGGAGCTGCCGAGCAGCGTTTCGGTCTGGTAGTGGGCCCAGGCGCCGGCGATCTCGGGCCACACGGATCGCCGGCCGAGGTTGTTGCAGAGGTAGTAGAGCCGGCGGTCCACGGGCCTCAGCCAGATGAACTCGGACGTGGGCAGCACGCCCTTGCGGCGGGCGCACTCGTAGAGGCTGAGCAGGGCGAGGTTCGCCCAGGTGCGGTGGGGCCCCAGAGCTTCGGCGCAGGGCCCCTCGGCGCACAGCCGCTTGGCAAGGGATGCCAGCTCGCCGGGCAGGCGGCAGCTGAGCAGGTAGGGATGGCCCGGCCTGGACCGCTCCACGAAGGGAAAGCGCCGCACGAAGCGGGCCTTCTGCGGGGCTTGAGGCGCCCGGAAGGAGAGGCTCAGCTCGTCGAGCAGGGCCTGGGCCTCGCGCTTGCGGTCCGTGGCAAAGAGCATCCAGGCCAGAGAGAGCTTCCGCAGATGGGGCGGGAGGGCGTCCCAGCCCTCCCATGGCGCGCCCAGCTGGCTGGCCAGCCAGGCCGCGGCCTTCTCCCTGTCGAAGCTGGCCTGGGAGCCCGGTCGCAGCCACGGGGAGGCGGGGTTGGCAAGCCTTCCCTCCTCGAGGAGTTCGGAGGCCGGAATGGCCCGTCCGTCCGGCCCCTTGAGCAGGCCAAGGGCGGCTGCGCACTGGATGGGCTGGCGTCCAGCCATCCAGGGCCCGCTGTCCAGGGGCTCGGCAAGGATGCCGCCAGGCCAGTTCAGGGCAGGGGCCACGCAGGCGTTGAAGGGAGCGCTTGCCCTGAGCAGATCCTGCATGCCGAGGGTGCGGCGGAAGATGTCGGCTGGTGAGATGCGCCAGGACCAGGCCAGGGCTGCCAGCGCCAGGGGGCAGGCCAGCAGCAGGACGTGCCAGAAGCAGGCCCGGTTGGCGAGCTCGATGCAGAAGCCGAGGCTGAGGGCTGCGGGATCAAGGGCCTCGATGCGCTGGGCGGCCTCGGCATAGCGCGCCGAGACGAGGCCAGCCTGCCGGCAGGCCGCGCCGGCAAGCCAGAGCAGGCAGGCCTTGGCCTGGGGGCCGAAGTGGCGCAGGGCAAGGGCAAGGGCCGCTGCGCAGGCAAGGCAGGCAAGAAGGCCGGAGGAAGCGGAGACATCGCTGCGGGGGCGGTCGGACATGCGGACTCCTGCGCCAAGGCGCGCCATAGGCATGGAGAAGAGCGAAGAACAGGGGAAGGCAGGACAACGCGGGGGAAGGGTGCACGAAAGGCCTCTGGACTGGCGGGCTGAAGTGGCGGGTTGAAGTGGCCAGAGGCAGGCAAGAGCAAAAATGTTTTAAAAAGACAAAAGTTTTTTGTTGCTGGGAAACCAGGGCGCCTGGTCGCTGAGTCAGGCTACTGAGCCATGTCGCTGAGCCCAGTCCATGAGCAAGACAATGAGCCTGGCCGCTGGTCCAGGCACGCTGGCTCAGGGTGGGGAGCTTTTCGCCGCTTGACAGCCGGCCGCAGGCGGCCGGGCGTCTGCAGGCCTTCGCGGCAACGAGGCGCAGGGCTGGTGTCGGAGTGTTTCGGGCTGCCGGCCAGGGGAAAGCCGGCTCTGGGCGTGCTGGGCTTGCCGACTTTGCCAAATGTGCCGAAGTTGCGAGGCGTGCCGGCTTGGCGTGCCTGGCTTGGCGCAGGGCTCGCGAGGGATCTGCGCTGGCAGACAGGTAGAGAGACTGGCAGGCAGAGAGGCAGGCGCGCAGGCTGAGAGGGCTGAGGGCTGACGCGGCGCGCCTCTGCCGTGCGCTTGCTGGCCCGTGCTATCTGCGCGGGCCCCAGAGCTTGATTCCGGAAGTGGACCTCGGAGCTGGGCCCCGGAGGGGGCTTGCCGAACAGGAGATGCAGCGCAGGCGGCCAGCGAGGGGGAACTCATCTGGGACGGCGCCTGGGCTGGCTTCTGGCTTGCGTCTGATGCGCAGAAGGGGAGCGGCCGGAAGAAAGCGTGGAAGAATGT
>JAEEPQ010000320.1 GCA_016284885.1 Desulfovibrio sp. | reverse complement strand
TACGAACCTGCTCGAGCCGATCAACGCCCAGAAGGGCGACGACCTGCCCGTCAGCGCCTTCAAGGGCTACGAGGACGGCGTGATGGACATGGGCCTCACCGCCTTCGAGAAGCGGGGCATCGCCACCCGGGTGCCGGTGTGGGACGCGGAGAAGTGCCTGCAGTGCAACCGCTGCGCGTTCGTCTGCCCGCACGCCGTTATCCGGCCGTTCGCGATGACGGAGCAGGAACTGGCGGCCGCCCCCGAGGGCACGGTTTATGCCAACATGAACGGCAAGGGCTGCGAGGGTCTGCAGTTCGCGATGGCCATTTCCGCGCTCGACTGCACGGGCTGCGGAAGCTGCGCAAACGTATGCCCCGCAAAGGAAAAGGCGATAGTCATGAAGCCGCTTGAGGAGCGTCTCGACGCCCAGCCGATATTCGATTACGCAGTTGAAAAGGTGACCAAGAAGGATATCCCCGTAGATAAGCTCACGGTAAAGGGCAGCCAGTTTGAAAAGCCGCTGTTTGAGTTCTCCGGCGCCTGCGCCGGCTGCGGCGAGACTCCTTACGCAAAGCTCATCACCCAGCTTTTCGGCGACAGAATGCACATCGCAAACGCCACCGGCTGCTCATCCATCTGGGGCGGCAGCGCGCCCAGCACGCCCTATACCGTAAACTCCAAGGGCAGGGGCCCCGCGTGGTCGAATTCCCTCTTTGAGGATAACGCCGAGTTCGGCCTCGGTATGCTCTCCGGCGTGAAGCAGCGCCGCGCGCGCCTTGCCGCTTCCGTCCGCAGATTCACGGAGATTGAGTACGCCGACGAAACCATCGTCGCCGCCGCCAAGGCATGGCTCGACGCTATGGAGGACGCAGAGGCGTCCAAGACGACCGGCGACAAGCTCCTTGAGCTCTGCGTAGCCAACGGCAAGCGCGATTTCACCGGCACTCCCTTCGAGGAGGCGTGGCTCAATAACGGCAAGAAATGCCCCTGCGAGGCCTGCGCCATCTGCCGCGAGATAGTCGAGTCCGCCGACCTGCTCGTGAAGCCCTCCTTCTGGTGCTTCGGCGGCGACGGCTGGGCCTACGACATCGGCTACGGCGGCCTGGACCACGTCCTGGCCTCCGGCGAGAACATCAACGTCTTCGTCTTCGACACCGAGGTCTACTCCAACACCGGCGGCCAGGCCTCCAAGGCGACCCCCATCGGCGCGGTGGCCCAGTTCGCCGCGGCGGGCAAGGCCGTGAAGAAGAAGGACCTGGCCCAGATCGCCATCTCCTACGGCTATATCTACGTGGCTCAGATCGCCATGGGCGCGGACTACAACCAGTGCATCAAGGCCCTCACCGAGGCCGAGAGCTACGACGGGCCCAGCCTGGTCATCGCCTACGCCCCCTGCATCAACCACGGTGCCCGGGCGGGCATGGGCAAGTCCCAGAGCATCATGAAGGCCGCCGTGGACGCGGGCTACTGGAACCTCTTCCGCTTCGACCCGCGGCTGGAGGCCGCCGGGAAGAACCCCCTGAGCATCGACTCCGGGGCCCCCTCCGGCAAGTACGAGGACTTCCTCATGAGCGAGGTGCGCTACTCCTCCCTGGCCCTCTCCTTCCCCGAGCGGGCGAAGGTCCTCTTCAAGGAGGCCGCCGAGGGCGCGGAAGTGAAGTACAAGAAGCTCCTCCTGCAGAAGCAGATGTACGAGCTGGACAAGTAAAAGCGGCATGGAAACGGATCCGGGGCGGCCTTGGCCGCCCCGGTTTTTTTCCGGCGTGGACAAACGCCGCGGGGTATGGTACTATGAAAAAAAGATCGGGAAGGAGTGACGACCCATGGCACTGGAAAAGAAAAGCTTCGTGTTCGAGACCCTGCCCGCCTCCCTGGAGGACCTGAAGGCCCGGCCGGAGGCAGATCTGAAGGATCCCTACGGGGTGCTGGCCCTCTATATCGCCGCCCTCTGCGTCTATCCGAAGGACCGGGACGCGGCCCTGGAGATGATCGACTTCCTCCGGGGGCCGAGGCCCATGTCCCCCATGGACAAGCAGTTCCTGCGGGACCGGTTCATGGACGGCAAGGACTACCTGGGCCCCTCCTACTTCGCCGGGGCCACCCCCGCCAACAACTACACCCCCGCCGA
>JAEEPQ010000073.1 GCA_016284885.1 Desulfovibrio sp. | reverse complement strand
CTTCTAGGGGCGCCCAGCGTGCCTCAGGCAGGCGGATGCGTTCGTCCAGCGCGCATGCCTGCCTTGCGGCCGGGACGGCGTCTTGCCTGGACCGGCGCCGTCCCGGCAGAAGCCGATCCCCGCCTTTGCCGCCACAAGGAGAAGCATGCCGCAGGAGAGCAGAGCACGAAGGCGGAACGAAGCTGTCCCGCCCCGCTGAAGAGGTCGTGCAGGCTGAGACCGCCGGCCGGCCGCGAAGCCGGCAGAGCGCATCGGCTTCATGCGGTGGATCAAGGCGCCCGAGGACGTCGACGCCATGGGCAGAGAAGAGATCATCGGCCTGTTCGAAGGCCGCTGCGCGTGAAGCTCCCCGCTGGCGCTCCCCTGCCGCAGGCCGCCGGGGGATCTGCGCCTAGCGCTTGACCTTCAGCGTCTTCAGCACCGGCTGCACCGTCCGGCTGTCGCCAGCGTAGGAGGTCAGGAGCAGCATGTTCCTGACGAACTGCAGGGTCGTGAAGAGCCTTGTGCCCTTGCGCTCGCTCACGATGAGCCACGCGCCACCGCGGGTCTTCTCGCAGGAGCGGGCCTGCATGGACGCGCACAGGGACTTGGCGACGGCGTCGGGACGCTTGCCTCCCTGGGTGTGGGCCAGCACGGAGGCAAAGGCCCTGCCTCCCGGCGGATAGAAATCGACACCGCCCATTCTCCGCTCAATCTGCCAGCCCTCGGGAATGTCCAGCATGAAGCGCAGGCCCTCCGGCCCGTATTCGGCAGGCGCGGCAGGGCTGGCGACAGGGGCGACCAGAAGGCAGGCCAAGGCGCAGAGCAGGGGGGCGGCAAGGCAGGAAGGCAGGGACAGAGCTCGCGGCATGGCGTCTCCTTCATGCGGGCATGCAGGGTGCGGGACGCAGGCAGCCTGGCAAGGCAGGGCCTGCCGTTCAAGACGGCGCCGCGCCGGCATCGGCAGACGATCCCGGCGCGGCAAAAGCTTGCAGAAGCGGTTCATCGCCGCTCCAGACAGGGGGAAGCTTGAGGCCTAATGGCAGCGGATGCCGGTGAGCAGGTGGCCCATCTTGTCCTTCTTGGCCTGGAGGTAGTCGGCGTTGTCCTGGCAGGCTTCGATTTCGATGGGCACGCGCTCGACGATCTCGAGGCCGTAGCCGGCGAGGCCGACGATCTTCTTGGGATTGTTGGTGAGCAGGCGGATCTTGTGGATGCCGAGGTCGACGAGGATCTGGGCGCCGGTGCCGTAGTCGCGCAGATCCGGCGGGAAGCCGAGCATGCGGTTGGCCTCGACGGTGTCGTAGCCCTTGTCCTGCAGGGCGTAGGCGCGGATCTTGTTGGCCAGGCCTATGCCCCTGCCCTCCTGGCGCATGTAGACAAGGCAGCCCCTGCCTTCCTTCTCGATCTGGCGCAGGGCCGCCCCCAGCTGGCCGCGGCAGTCGCAGCGCAGCGATCCCAGCGCGTCGCCGGTGAGGCACTGGCTGTGCACGCGCACGAGCACCGGCTCGGGACCGGAGATGTCTCCCTTGACCAGGGCGAGGTGGGTGCCGGGCTCGGTGCTGCTCTCGTAGGCGTAGACCGTGAAGTCGCCGAAGACGGAGGGCAGGTGGGCGTGGGCATCGCAGCGCACGGAGACCTGGCCGTGCTCGATGCGGTAGCGGATGATGTCGCGCACGGAGGCGATCTTGAGGCCGTGCTTTTCGGCGAAGACCTCGAGCTGGGGCATGCGGGCCATGGTGCCGTCTTCGTTCATGACTTCGCAGATGACGCCGGCGGGCTTGAGGCCGGCAAGCTTGGCGAGATCGACGCTGCCTTCGGTCTGGCCCGTGCGCTCGAGCACGCCGCCGGAGCGGGCGCGCAGGGGGAAGATGTGGCCTGGGGTCACGAGGTCTTCGGGACGGGCGCCGTCGGCCACGGCCGTACGGATGGTATGGGCGCGGTCGGCGGCGGAGATGCCGGTGGTCACGCCGTCGCGGGCCTCGATGGAGACGGTGAAGTTGGTGCCGAACTGCGAGTTGTTGTGCTTGACCATAAGGTCGAGGCCGAGCTTGTCGCAGAGGGAGGGCGCCATGGCCAGGCACACGAGGCCGCAGCCGTGATGGGCCATGAAGTTGATGGCTTCGGGGGTCGCAAACTCGGCGGCCATGGTGAGGTCGCCCTCGTTCTCCCTGTCCTCGTCGTCGACCAGGATGATCATCTTGCCTTTCTTGATTTCGGAGACCGCTTCTTCAACAGAGCAAAGAGCCATATCGTTTTCCTCGTTGTTGTATAGGGATGGACGTTCGCTGGTATGGACACAGGACGCAGCAGGGGACGCAGAAAACCGCGGGGAGGCCGGGGCGTCCCGAGAGGCCGGAGGCTCGTCAGCGGGGAGGAGAGGGAGAAGAGGCAGGGAAATGCTGATGCTGGGTCATGTCCGCTCCTTGGCGTTCGGTCAGCATCAGGGCGCGAGACACGGGAAAAGCGTTACGCCGCTTTCCGCGGGCGCGGAAAGACGTGCAGGGCGTTGCACCCTGCCGGCTTTTTCGTCCGTTCTCTTCCATCCAGACTGTCACTGTCGGCACCGGCATTTCACCGGTTCTGCCCTGTCCGACGCCGGACCGGGCTCGCGGGCTGTCGCCCCCGTGGGGAGCACCGCCGGTGGGGACTTGCACCCCGCCCTGAGAACGCCAAGGATAGTAAGAACGCCCCCCCGCCCTGTCAAGGCAGGTCAAACCGGCCGCGACGACGCCCAGAACGGCCGTCGTGGCCGGCTGTTCTGGCCAGCTGACCTGGCAGCGCCAGAGCGCCCTACTCGGGCTCCCAGTCTTCTCCCTCCATGGCGCGGCTGGCAGCCAGCGCCTGGTAGAGCACGATGCCGCAGCTGGTGGAGAGGTTGATGCAGCGTCCCCGCCCCTTGAGCATGGGGATGCGCACCCTATGCTGGGCGAGCTCGAAGACCTGCTCCGGCAGGCCTCTGGTCTCGGGGCCGAAAACCAGGATGTCGTCAGGCTGAAAGGCAAAATGGTGCAGGGGCGTCCCGCCCTTCTTGGACGAGCTTGCCACGATCCTGGCCTGCGGTCTCGTCCTGGCCCTGTCCGCCAGAAAGGCGTCCATGTCCTTCCAGACGTCCATCTGGACGTGCGGCCAGTAGTCGAGGCCGGCACGCTTGAGGTAGCGGTCCTCCAGCTTGAAGCCCAGGGGCTCGATGAGGTGCAGGCGGGTGCCGGTGACGGCGCAGAGCCGGGCAACGTTGCCGGTGTTCGGCGGGATCTCCGGCTCGAAGAGGACTATCTCCATGGGCGCGCCGGATCTGCCCTAGGCAACGATGCGCTGGATGATGCCGGGCACGGCCTGGCAGGTCACGCGGATGTCCTTGGAACCGGCACCGCTGTCGCTCAAGGTGGCGAAGAGATCGGCTTCGGCCACCTCCACCGGGCAGTCCGTCATGCCCTGCTCCGCCATGCGTCCGGCCAGAAGCTCCAGCGCGCGGGCCTTGACGCGCTCGAGTGTGGTCCTTCTGTCTGCCGGTTCCCTATAGTCCAGCGAGGGCGCCGACAGCTCGCCCCTGCCGGTGTCGGCGTAGACCTGGAGCGAGGCGGTGGGCCGGGTCAGGGCCGCGCCCACGGCATTGGCCACGTCGGCGCAGGCCGTGGCGGCAACGGGAATGCCCATGGCGTCTTCAAGGCGCCTGGCAAGGCAGGCCGCAGGGCCGCCCACCAGATGGATGCGGCCGCAGACCACGTCCCTGTGGCCCATGAGCTCCCGGAGCGTGTAGATGGGATGGGCGTTGATGCCGTCGAGCAGGCTGCTGACAGCCTTCGCTATCTTGCCGGAGGCCGATTCCCAGGCCATGGCGGCCAAGGCTTCCGCCGAAAGCCCTGCAGGCGCGCCCAAGGCCTCGAGGCCCCGGCGGGAGGCGCCGGCATCACCGGCCTGGCTGTCGGGACCATGGACGTTCAGGACATTGAGGGCGTCGAGCAGGGTGGGATCGCTTCCGCCAAAGGCCATCGCAGGCCCCGTGCGCAGGGGGCCGGTCTCGACCTCGAGGCTTCTGCCGGCACCGCGGACGAAGACGCGCGAGTCGCCGCCGACGCCGATGGAGAGCGTGGCCAGAGCGCGGACCAAGGTTCTGCGGCCGCCGAGGGCCATGCCGCCGCGGTCCGTGACGGGCGAACCGTCCACGAAGACGGCAAGATCGGTGGTGGTGCCGCCGATGTCGCAGAGCAGGGAGGAGCCCGCCTCGAGATCCGGGGCCAAGGCCATGACGCCCATGACGCTGGCTGCAGGTCCCGAGAGGATGGACTGCACGGGCTGCTCGCGGGAGGCCTTGAGCGGCACGGCGCCGCCGTCGGCCTTGAGGAGGAAGACCGGGGCATCCAGCCCGAGCTTGGCGAGCACGCCCTCGACGGCATCGAGAAAGCTGTTGTGCAGGCGCGAGGCCGCGGCGTTGTAGTAGGCCGTCGCAATGCGACGCGGGAAGTTGAGTTCGCCGGAGAGCTGGTGTCCCAGAGTGAGCTTGGCGTCCGGCACAGCCTGGCGCACGGCCCGCGCCATGGCCAGCTCGTGGGCGGGGTTTCTCGGGGAGAACTTGCCGACGCAGGCAAAGGCCTGCACGCCGGCGGCCGTCCAGGACGAGGCCGCTTCGGCAAGGCCGTCGAAATTGAGGGCCTCCACCTCCACGCCCCTGTGGTCGAGACCGCCGGGAACCACGTGGACGCGGGAACCCATGGCAAAGCGCAGGGGCGAGAGACCGGGGCCTGCGGAGAGCACGAGCCCGACCTCGTCGAGCTGGCCCTGCACTTCGGCAT
The DNA here is from genome assembly GCA_016284885.1 of Desulfovibrio sp. Taxonomy (GTDB): domain Bacteria; phylum Desulfobacterota; class Desulfovibrionia; order Desulfovibrionales; family Desulfovibrionaceae; genus Desulfovibrio. Next base: position 6,729 of record JAEEPQ010000073.1, on the reverse strand, counting down.
TGACCACCAGCGTGGTGCCGAGCGTGATGCGGGAGGCCTGGCGCACGGCCTCTTCGCCGGCATCGGCCATGAGCGCGGAGAGCACCTCCTCGATGGAGGCAGGGAGGTTGCCGTGGCGGGTCGCCACCTTGGCGCGGCCGAGGATGCGGCCGTCCCGGCAGACCACGGCGTCGGTGTGCGTGCCGCCGGCATCGATACCCAGTGCTGTTGCAGTCCCGTTCACGTTGTCCTCCCTTGGCGAAGCAGTGTTCTGAAGGCGCCGCAAGCCTTGCGCCGGCGTCCACCATAGCCCTGCCTGCCCCCCTTCCGCAAGAAGCTGGCAGGAGGGCGCAGAGCCGCGACCAGACTGTTCCGGGCGCCAGCCGGCCAGCCCCGGAGCGCCCTTCGCCGGGGCTGGCCGCTCCCCTGCGACCCCTGCCGGCACGGCCCTCCGCCGCCCCGGGGAGGCAGCCTGGCCTCCCGCGCACGGCCTTGCCTAGCAGGGACAATTTCAGTAAACAGACAAGACGCCTCATCTTGATCTAGCCCCCCAACGCTGGGGCAAAAGGGACACATCCTATGCAGACAACAGAATACATTTGGTTTGACGGCAAAATGGTGCCCTGGGACCAGGCCCAGGTTCACGTGCTCACCCACGCCCTCCACTACGGCGACTCCGTCTTCGAGGGCATCCGCGCCTACGACTGCGGCGACAAGGGTTCGGCGGTCTTCCGCCTCAAGGAGCACGCGCAGCGTCTCGTAAACTCCGCGAAAATACTGCGCATGAAAATGCCCTACACGGCTGAGCAGATCTGCGACGCCGTCATCGAGACCCTCAAAGCCAACAAGATGAAGGCGGCCTACATCCGCCCGCTCACCTTCGTGGGCTACAAGGAAATGGGCGTGTTTCCGGGCGCCAACCCTGTCCAGACCATCATCGCCTGCTGGCCCTGGGGCGCCTACCTCGGCCCCGAGGCGCTGGAGAAGGGCATCCGCATCCGCACCAGCTCCTTCAACCGCCTCCACCCCAACACCCTCATGAGCAAGGCGAAGGCCGGCGGCAACTACGTCAACTCCATCCTCGCCAAGGTCGAGGCCGTTGAGGACGGCTACGACGAAGCCGTCATGCTCGACACGACGGGCCTCGTCTCCGAAGCCACGGGCGAGAACATCTTCATCGTGAAGGACAAGGTCCTGCGCACGCCTCCGCTGACCACCATGCTGGGCGGCATCACGCGCCTTTCCATCATCAAGCTGGCCCGCGACCTCGGCTACACCGTCGAGGAGCAGGACTTCTCGCGCGACGAGCTCTACATCGCCGACGAAGCCTTCTTCACCGGCACTGCGGCCGAAATGACCCCCATCCGCGAAGTGGACCGCCGCGTCATCGGCGAAGGCCATGCCGGCCCGGTGACCAAGCACCTCCAGCAGGAGTTCTTCAAGGTCGTCCACGGCGAGAATCCGGCCTACGCCGAGTGGCTCGCCACCTACACCGTCTAGCGCGGCATACGGAACGTCAGGGCACGCCCTTTCCCTCTGAGGGAGGGGGCGTGCCCTTTTCGCCCCCTCCCATTGGCAGCAAGCGCATGAAGCACACCTCCCTCGCAGCCCGCTACAGGCCCCAGACCTTTGCCGACGTTGCCGGCCAGGAGATGATCAAGGCCGTCCTTTCCAAGGCCTCGGCCGAGGACCGCATTGCGGCCGGCTACCTGCTCTGCGGCACGCGCGGCGTGGGCAAGACCACCATAGCCCGCATCTTCTCCAAGGCGCTCAACTGCGAGCATGCGCCCTGCGCGGAGCCCTGCAACGAATGCGGCTCCTGCCGGAAGATCACCCAGGGCCTGCACCCCGACGTGGTCGAGATCGACGGCGCCTCGAACAACTCCGTGGAAGACGCCAGGGCCCTCAGGGAGAACATCGGCTACGCCCCCATGGAGGGACGCTACAAGATTTTCATCATCGACGAAGCGCACATGCTCTCCAAGAACGCCTTCAACGCTCTGCTCAAGACGCTGGAGGAGCCTCCCAAGCACGTGACCTTCATCTTCGCGACCACCGAGGTGCACCGCTTCCCGGCCACCATCCTCAGCCGCTGCCAGGTCTTCTCCTTCCACCACCTCCCCGAGGAGGCCCTTGCCAGGCACCTTGCCAAGGTGCTGGCCGAAGAGAGCATCCCCTTCGAGGAGGGCGCCGTCCGGCTCATCGCCCGCCGCGGCGCCGGCTCCGTGCGCGACAGCATGTCGCTGCTCGACCAGACCCTCGCCTACGGTCCGGAGAAGCTCACGGCCGACGTGGTGCGCGAAATCCTCGGCCTTGCCGGCCTCGACGCCCTGCGCACGCTTTTCGGCGCCCTGGCCGCGCACGACTGCGCCAGGACCGCGGCCTTCTGCCGCGAACTGGCCAGCAAGGAAGTGGACATAGGCTTCTTCCTCACCGAGCTGGCCAGCAACCTGCGCTCCCTCTTCCTCATGTGCGAATGCGGCCGGGACAGCCTCGCCGCCCTCGGCGCGGCCCAGGACGAACTGGACTTCTGGGCTGAAACCGCGCCCCAGTTCACTTCCGGCTATCTGCACGCGGCCTGGCAGATGGTGCTCGAGTCCCAGCGGGGCATCACCACGAGCCAGGAGCCTGCGGCTGCGCTGGAGCTGCTCCTCGTCAACCTGGCGCTTCTGCCAAAGCTTCTGCCTGCGCTTGCCGCCGACAAGGCGCTGGCCCAGGCGCCGGGAGGAGGCGCCCAGCCGCGCCCTACGCAGGCGCCAGCCGGCCAGTAGACACAAGCCCCGGTCTGGCGCAGAAACCCGCTCCCGGTCTGGCGCAGAAACCCGCTCCCGCTCCGGCCCAGCCAGCCCCAGCGCCCGTTCCGCCTGCTCCAGTCCAGCCAGTCCCTGCCCCCCTTCACGCAGCGCCGGCACAGGCCCCGTCGGCTTCAGCACCGGACCAGCCTGCGCCAGCTCCGGTTCAAGCGCCGGCCGCGCCGGCTGAGCCAGGACCTGAGCCCATTCAGCCAGCGCCGCCCCAGCCTGCCGAAGCCCCCGCCATCCAGCCCAGCGAAGCGCTTCCCAGCCAGGAAGCTCCCAGCCTGGAGGTTCCCTGGCAGGAGGCTCCCAGCGAAACCCAGCCTGCCGGCAGTGCGGGCCATGGCGGCTTCAACTGGCAGGCCTTCTGCAGATTTCTGGAGGAGGGCTACAAGGGGCCTGCGCCGACCCGCCGCCTGCTTGACGGCGCCTTTCCCGCGTCCTTCCAGGACGGGCTGCTTAAGCTGGCTCTGCCCACATGGGCTCAGTGTTCAGCGCTGGAGCGCGAAAAGGAAGATCTGGAAGAGGCGGTTTCCTGCTTTCTCGGGCGGCGGACGCGCGTGGAGCTGGATCTGTCCGAAGAAGCCAAGAACCGCCCGTCAGCCGGCCAGGGCCTGCCTCCGGCCGACAGGCCCGAACTGCAGCACTGCTTCGAAATACTGCGGGCCCACGTCATGGGCATCGTGCCCAAGAGCAGCATCATTCAGGAAAAGCCGAAAAAGCGCAGGGGCAGGCCTTCCTCGTCCTAGCCGGACAGGGGCCCTGCAACCAGGCGCACAACATCATTTGGAGGAACATCCATGCGCAACATGAACGACATCCTGCGCCAGGCGCAGGTCATGCAGCACAAGATCGCCAAGCTCCAGCAGGACGCGGCCGTCAAAACCTTCGAGGCCACCAGCGGGGGCGGCATGGTCACGGCCGTCGTCACCGGCAAGCAGGAGCTCAAGACCCTGACCATCGACCCCAAGGCCCTGGAAGGCGGCGACGTCGAGATGCTGCAGGACCTCGTCATTGCGGCCGTCAACGAAGCCAGCCGCATCTCCCGCGAGTCGCTGGAGCGCGAAATGTCCAACCTCTCCGGCGGCATCCACCTGCCCGGCGTCTTCTAGGCCGGCATGAGCCCGAAGATTCCGGCACCGCTCAGCGAGCTGGCCGCCCAGCTGGGCAAGCTCCCCGGCATGGGCCCCAAGTCCGCCATGCGCATCGTCATGACGCTGCTGGCCTGGCCTGAGGAGCGCACGCGCCTGCTTGGCAAGAGCATCTCGGAACTGCGCGACAGGCTGCACGTCTGCAGCCGCTGCGGCGGCCTCGCCACAAGCGAGGTGTGCGCCGTGTGCGCCGATCCGGAACGCTCCCAGGAAACACTCTGCCTTGTCGCCGACTGGGACAGCATGATGACCTTGGACAGCGGGGGCTTTTACAGGGGCCAGTACCTCATCCTGGGAGGCCTGCTCAATCCTCTGGAGCACAGGGATTCCGGCAGCCTCCACATAGCCCGCCTGGAACGCCGCCTGCAGGAAGGCGTGGTCAAGGAGCTCATCTTCGCGCTGGGGGCCACGATCGAGGCGGACAATACCGCCGTCTACCTGAGCGACCTCATGCGCGCCAAGTATCCCGGCATCGGCGTCAGCCGCCTGGCCCAGGGCATCCCCCTTGGCGGCGAGGTGAAGCACATGGACGCCGAGACCCTCAGGCAGTCGCTGAAGTACCGCCAGCGCTTCTCCGGGTAGCGTAGGACAGTTCTGGACGTCGCTGCACGCTCGAAGGGGGCGGCATCTGCGAAGATGCCGCCCCCTTTGCCTTGCCTGCCCCTGCGGCGCAGGAGCCAAAGACCAAGGGCGCCCCGCAAGCCTGCAGGACGCCCTCGCGTCAGGAACGAAAAGAAAGACCCTGGACTACAGCCTGGGCGAACCTATGCCGGGCAGGGCGCGCTCGAAGGCCGCGCCCATCTCGAAGAGGCCTGCTTCCCCGAACTCCCGGCCGATGAGCTGGAAGCCCACGGGCATGCCGTCGCCGTCCAGGGCTGCCGGCATGGCGAGGCTCGGCAGGCCGGCCAGGTTGACCGGGCAGGTGTAGGCGTCCATGAGGAAGAGCTGGAGCGGATCCTGGGAGTGCTGGCCTATGGGCCAGGCCGCCACGGGGGAGACGGGCGCCAGCAGGCAGTCCACGCCGGCAAGGGCCTCGCGCAGCTCGTCGCGGATGAGGCGGCGCACCTGGGCAGCCTTGCGGTAGTAGGCGTCGTAGTAGCCGGAGGAGAGGACGTAGGTGCCGAGCAGAATGCGGCGCTTCACCTCGTCGCCGAAGCCCTCCTTGCGGGAGAGGGTGTAGAGATCCTGCAGATCCTTGGGATCCGCCGTGCGGTGGCCGTAGCGCACGCCGTCGAAGCGGGCGAGGTTGGAGCTCGCCTCGGCCATGGCGACGATGTAGTAGGTGGCGATGGCGGCCTCGGAGTGCGGCAGGCTCACTTCGACAAGTTCGGCGCCCTCCTGCCTGGCGCAGGCGGCAACGCCGTCGATGGCCTTGCGCACGCCGTCGGAGAGGCCTTCGCCGAAGTACTCCCGCGGCATGCCTATGCGGCGGCCCTTGAGCGAGGCCTGGGCAAGGCCGGCCTCGTAGCAGGGAACGGGCTCGGGCGAGCAGGTGGAATCCCTGCCGTCGTGGCCGGCAATGACGGAGAGCACGCAGGCGCAGTCCTCGACGCTTCTGGCCATGGGGCCTATCTGGTCGAGGGAGGAGCCGTAGGCGATGAGGCCGTAGCGCGACACCCTGCCGTAGGTCGGCTTGATGCCGACGCAGCCGCAGAAGGAGGCGGGCTGGCGTATGGAGCCACCGGTGTCGGAGCCGAGGGAGGCGAAGCACTGTCCGGCCGCCACGCTGCAGGCGGAGCCACCGGAGGAACCGCCGGGGACGCGGTCGAGATTCCACGGGTTGTGCGTGGTCTGGTAGGCGGAGTTCTCCGTGGTGGATCCCATGGCGAACTCGTCCATGTTGTTCTTGCCGAGGATGACGGCGCCGGCCTCGCGCAGGCGCTGCACCGCGTAGGCATCGTACATGGACTGGAAGCCCTCGAGGATTCTGGAGGCTGCCGTCGAGGGCATGCCCCTGGTCACCAGGGCGTCCTTCACGGTCACCGGCACGCCCCAGAGCGGCTTGTCCGCCTCAGGGCCCTTGTCGTCCATGGCCTTGGCCTGAGCCAGCGCGCCTTCCCTGTCGACGTGGAGCATGGCGCAGAGCCTGGGCTCGGTCGCTTCCATGCGGTCGAGGCAGGCGCCGGCGGCTTCGGCAGCGCTGATCTTTTTTTCCTTCAGGGCCTCCGCAAGGCTCGCCAGGGTCATATCGAGAATGTCAGACATAGCAATCGCACCTTCACTGCAAAAAGAGGCAAACGGGAGGAGACCCTACACTATCCTCGGCACGATGAAGTACTCGTCGTTGCCGTCGGGGGCGTTCCTGAGCATGTCGGCGCGTTCGCGCTTGTTCTCGGCAACGTCCTCGCGCATGGTCGGGGCGTGGAACACGGGGCTGTACAGGGGCTCCACGGCGGAGGTGTCCACTTTGCCGAGTATGTCCATGTAGCTTAGGATGTCGCTCAGCTGGCCGGTGAAGCGCGCGATCTCGTCGTCGTCGACGGTCAGGCGCGAGAGCTGGGCCATGTGCAGGACGTCCTCTCTGGTGACGGTTTTCGTTGAGGCCATGAAGCGTTCCTTTCTACTGCTGCTGCGGGGTGGGCAGGCTCAGTTTGTACGAAGTGTGGCGCCGGGTCGGCATGACGGGCTGCGCAGGCGCGGGCTGGGAGCTCTGCGCGGCAGGGGCTTGCGACGCGTCGGGCGCGGCGCGCCCTGCATCGGGCACGGCGGGATAGTCGTCGGCCTGGTATCTCCGGGGCAGAGGACTTGCGGGCTTGGAGGGATCGATGAGGGGGGCCGCAGGCGCGGCGCCGGGCGCGGCAGGC
>JAEEPQ010000072.1 GCA_016284885.1 Desulfovibrio sp. | reverse complement strand
TGTGTCAGATTGTTTTCCGGGCCCCTTCCGGGTACCGGAGCGGCCTGAAAAGCCGGCGACTGGGAAACGCCGCCCGCCCTGGCCTCAGGGCCCTTGCGCTTGGCGCGAGGGAGGCTTCTACGCTTGGGGCGCTTGACTGTCAACACCTTTTTTCAAAAACTTCGAACAATGCCCCCTGACAGCGCATTCCTGAGCTCAGGCCTGCAGGAGGGTCCGTACGAGGCGAGCGCTGGCAGCGTCGCGCTCCGACATGCGCTCCAGCAGCACTTCGCGCGCCCCCTGCCCCAGCTGGACAAGGACGCCGGCAGCCTGGGCAGGACCGCCCTCGCCCTTGCGGGCGCCAGCAAAGCGCACAGGCCTGCCTACGGCCTCGGCAAACTCCGCCGCCAGTTCCGCTTCGACGAGGGCAGCCGATGCCTGGCGGGCCCTTCCCAGGTGCACAAGTTCCACGAGGGTCTCGACCTGCCTCTCCTCTGGCCAGCCGGCAAGCATCTGGCCAGCGCAGGCCGGATCGGCCAGAGTGAGCGCAAAGGCCCGCATCTGGGGGCTCTCATTGGCAAGCAGACAGGCAAGCAGGGCTCCATCGCCATCGCCATTGCCATTGCCAGGCGCCAGCGTCAGATTTCCGTCGCCAGACTTCGATGCAACGTCAGCCTCCTGACGCAGTCGGCAGGATCCCTGGACCTTTTCTCCCGCCTGTCCCAGACTCTCCTTGCTCTCTCCTTCGCCGGAGCGCTCTGTCCGGCCTGCCGGGGCAGCCTGCGGGCTCTCAGTCGATTGTAGGGGCGCTGGCCCAAGGGGCTGCTTTCTGCGCCTGAACCCGGCATAGGCAAGGACGCCTGCCGCAAGCAGCGCGCAGGCAGCCATCGCTGCAGGCAGCACATGCCAGTCGCTGGCAAAGGGCATGAAGGCGACCTCGACGCCGTCCCCCCTTGTTTGATCAAGTCCTGCGCAGGTCTCGCAGAGGCTTGCCAGACGCTCCTGCTCGGCCTGCAGGGCCTTGGGCGAAAGGGCTGATGCGCCCAGGCGGGCCGCGTCGACGACGACCGACACTCGCGTTCCGGCTTCGCCGTGCGCGGCCTGCACCACGACGTGCGAGTTTCCAAAGACCGGCCCCAGGAGCGAGCGTATCTTCTCCTCGGCCAGACGTCCCCGGTCCTGCACCGCGCCAGCCTGCGGGGTGCCGGCAAGGCATGACGCCCCGCCCAGCCCCGGCAGAAGCTGGCTTGCCGCCAGCGCCAAGACCATAACCAGGCCCCGTGCAAGGCGAAGCACGCCCCTGCGCCAGCACCCTTCCTGCCAGGACTCTTCCTGCCATGGCCCTTTCTGTCGGCACAGTCTGCCGGCCCGGCCTGCATGGCCGCTCTGTTGTTCTCTGCGCATCGCGCTTTCTGTTCACCCCCTTGGTACTGGCCCCTGCCCTGGGCCGCTCCATCTGCAGGACGATTCCCGCAGAACCGGCCGCGCGCCCGTACGCTCCGAGCAGCAGGCGGAACGCAAGAACAGCCAACGGCACTCGACTTGAAGCAAGAAGCGTGCCTTGCCCGCAAAAACGGCCTGCGAGCGAGTGCCTGACGTTCTCGCGGAACTCTTCTGCCACGCCTTTGCCAGATATCTGACGATACCCGGTACATCGACAGGGACATGCCTGCGACTTCGCCACCGCCTGACTTTCCCAGCGATCCGTGCTACCTGCGAGAGGAAAGGACGCATGGACAAGCGATCTGCGTCCTTTCCTTGCACGCCTTTGCCCGCCCTGCGTCAGCGAACCGAAACCATCCGAGGCTTGCCATGCCAGACTTCAGATCAATGCGCCGCAAGCGGCAGCAGCTTTCCCGCGACGACTGCCTGCGCATGCTCGCCAAGGCCACCTCGGGCGTGCTCGCCCTGCTTGGCGACGGCGACTATCCCTATGCCGTACCGCTCAGCTTTGCCTATGCCGAGGGCAGGATCTATTTCCACAGCGCCCCGGACGGCCACAAGGTCGATGCCGTCCGCAGGCATGACCGCGCCTCCTTCTGCGTCGTCGATCAGGACGAGGTCCACGGCGAAGCCTACACGACGTACTATCGCAGCGTCATTGCCTTCGGGCGCATCCGCATCGTCGAGGACGAGGCCGAAAGGCTGGCCGCGGCCCGCCTCCTCGGCGAGCGCTACAATCCCGGCCACGAGGACGCGCTGCAGCGGGAGCTTGCGAAAGGGCTTGCCCGCATGCTCGTGCTCTGCCTCGACATCGAGCACATGACGGGCAAGGAGGCCATAGAGCTAACGCGCAGACGCCAGCCCCGGAGCGTTGAGAAACAGGCCTGAGCGCCGCAGGGCGGCTCCTCCTTCCGCTCAGCGCGACGTCTTTGCCAAGCACCCTGCCCGGCCTCTCTGCTTTCCTCCGGCCTGCGCAGGCAGGCCTCGTCAGGCAGAGGAAAAGCCCCATGCCAAAAAGATATGATTGCGTTGAAATCTTCAATTTATTATATGGGTTTTATATGCAACACTCAATGAAGCACAGACATATTGACACACAGGACTATATACTTCCAGCAATAGATGATATAATAAACAGAGACAACAGAAACGACTGGGTTGAATTGAGAGATGCAGCTCTTGCTGATCCTTCTATAAAACAAAAGATTCTCGATATTTATAAACACTACTCTTATGTAAACAGCCTGCGCTATGATTTTTGGCCTGTTTTCTTTACTATGCATTGTTCATAATTAGGATATGTTTATTAAATCAAATGATATAAATTGGGATGATGTCCTTTCTGCAACGTCAAGATTGCAAGGTCTTATCACCAATGCTGTGCTCGTAGGTGAAACTGCATCAGCTATTTTTGCAACACATAGAACTTCTTATGATGCTGACCATATTGTTCCAAATTTGCGTGAAAAATTTGATTTGATTTTAGAAACACTAGAACCTGTTGCCGGTTGAGAAACTGCACGTATAAAAAGACCTATGCTTATACTTGGAAATCTTGATGGTATAGAAACTGGCGTTCGACAACTTATCAGGACCGCCCTTTTAGAGACACAAGATGTTTATACTCACGGACAAAAAATTACAGTACCTACAGAGGCTGAAATTTTACGCATCAAAGGGGCACTTATCCTCAAGCGTAATGCAACACGCGATTATTTGGACTTTGCTGCATTGTCTCATCATATAGGCCTTAAGGCAACGCTCGATGCACTCATGCGTTTTGACGATCTCTATCCTCAAAAGAATGGGCAGTCCGCACTGCAGCAACTCTATCTTCAGCTTGCCAATCCACATCCCTTCGATCTTGATGGCATAGACTTAAGCACCTATAAGCATTTATCATCAGACTGGCAAAGCTGGGAGAACGTCGCCCAGCAATGCCAAAGAATCGCGTGTGGCATCTTCGCCGCAATGAAAAAGACCGGTGAACCAGACGACGCCTGTTCGCCCGCTCCTGGCCGCTAACCTCATGCAGCACTCTGCCGCGCAGCCAAGGGAACTGCATGCGCTCAGCGCACCCGTGGCAAGCCGGCACTGCTTCGGCGGAGGGACGACCTTCCGCAACGCCATGCCACTGCGGGGACGGCCCCGCGCAAACCAAGCGGAGCCGACATGATGCCGTCCCCTTCCTGGTCCTGGCCTGCCCTCTTCGCCGCAGGCCTGCTCGAAGCAGCCTGGGCTTTTGCCATGAAGCTCTCCCAGGGCTTCACCCGGCCGCTGCCTTCCGTTCTGACCCTGCTCTTCATGGCGGGAAGCGTCGTCCTGCTGGCCTTTGCCATGAAGCGGCTGCCCCTTGGGACGGCGTACGCCGTCTGGACCGGCCTTGGCGCCGTGGGGGCGGCTCTGGCAGGGATCGCCTTCTTCGGCGAGGCGGCAAGCCCTCTGCGCGTGGGCTCGCTCGCACTCATCGTGCTCGGCATCGCCGGCCTCAAGCTGGCCGGATAGTCATCCTGCCGAAAAGCGCGCCTTTTCCGGCGTCCCGGCTTCCCGGCATCCCAGCACGCCAGCATGCCGGCGTCTCGGCAGGACGTGCGGGCGCTTCAGTTCTTCGGGGCGTCCGGCCCCGTCAGCAGCCGCGCCCTGGGCCTCGGCTTGCCTGGAGGATTGAGGCGCATGTCTTCCGGTCGCAGACCAAGCTCCTGGAGGCGCAGGAAGATCTCGGCACAGGCCCTGGCGTCGCTCAGGGCATGGTGGTGGTCCAGCCCTATGCCGAAGTAGCCGCACACGCAGTCGAGGCCGCGGGACTGGAGCGGCAGGGCCCTGCGCGCGCCTTTAAGCGTGCAGTGGAAGGGTATCTTCGGGGCCTGGCAGCCGAAGGCCTCGGCGCAGCCCAGGAGCACGCTCCTGTCGAAGGGTGCGTTGTGGGCCACGAGCCCGTCCGCGCCTTCCATGAAGGCGGCCATCTGGGGCCAGACTTCGGGAAAGCTGGGAGCATCCTTCAACATGTCCCAGGTGAGCCCGTGCACCCAGGTGAAGAGGATGCGGGACGAAGGCGGCCGGATGAGGGTATAGAAGCTCTCCTCCACCAGGCCATCGCGGATGCGGACAAGCCCTGCCGCGCAGGCAGAGCTTGCCTGGCGTCCGCTGGTTTCAAAGTCTATGGCAACAAAGGTGCCGGCTGGCATGGGCAGGCGGGCCTCCGGCTACTTCGCGCCGGGCTTGCCGGCATTGGCGGCAGCTTCCTTCAGGCGGGCGGCAATGTACTGCTCCTGAGCCTCGTCGGCCTCGTCGTAGTTGAAGCAGCATGCGTCCTCGCCGTTCAGGCCTTCGGGCGCCCAGTCGCCCTTCTCTTCGGGATCGCTGACCAGGTCGTTGTAGAAGCAGACGGAGAGCCACCTGTTGTCGGGCTCGTCGTCCACGACGTCCACCATGACGAAGAGTTCGCGCTTCTGCTGGGCCGCGGCGCGGGCGCGCAGGGAGAAGCTCACGCCGGGACGGCACTTGGTGGAGAGCTCAACGCCGGGGAGGGCGGAGAGCAGCTCGCGGTAGCGGACGAGCACCGGCTTGGCGCCGACGGGATCCTCGGTCCACGCTTTCAGGAAGGCTTCGTACTCGGATTCGATTGCCATGCTTGTTCCTCCAAAAGATGTTCGCGGCTTGGCATCCTGCGCCCTTCAGGCCGCGGCTGGCCGCAAGGCGCCGGATCCGCGCCCCTTGTCGCACCCGCAGGGGAAAAAGGCAAGCCGGAGTCGGAATTTCAGCACAGCTCCGTCTGCTCGGCCAGGGTGCCCAGATCCTCGGCAGCCCCTGCTTCAGCCAGACCTGCCGGCAGAGGCACGAGCCCCGGGCAGCTGGCGCAGTTGAGGGCAAGGCCCTCGCCGAAGAGGCAGAGCCACACGCAGGGGGAAGAGGTCGCGGCCACGCGGTGGCGCAGATGCCGCGGCAAAAAGCAGGAGGCTCCCCTGCCAAGCCTGATGTCGCGGCCGTCTTCGAAGGCGATGCGTCCTTCGCCTTCGAGCACGAGGCACCATTCGTCCTCGTTCTGGTCGTACCACTGGCCTTCTGGCGTGACGTGGCCAAAGGAGACGATGCGCTCGACGCGCACGGGGCCTCCGCCCTCGAGCAAGGTCTGCACCTGTTCCGGGCAGCCGCTCGCCCGCACCGCGTCAGGACAGGCAAAGAAGCCTTCGCCGGCAGCGTTCTTCATGGGTTCCTCCTTGGGGTTCTCCCTGGGCTTCTCTTTGACAGCAAAGGGCCACGCGGGGCGTCCCCCTGCCGGAGGGCGCCCTGCGCGGCGAAAAAAGCCTTCGAGGCCTCTGCCCCGCTGGGGCCGCGGCTGGCCAGGCTAGTCGAGGCGACGTCCCGCCTCGCCGGTCCAGCGGGCCATGAAGCTGGCGGCATCTCCGCCTCCGGCGAGGTGCTTGAGCAGGGCGCTGCCGAAGACGGCCGCATCCGGCTGCCCGGTGGCGGGCAGGATTTTCAGCTGCTCGGGCCTGGAGAGGCCGAAGCCCAGCGCCAGGGGAAGATTGAAGCAGCGACGGGCGCGCTCCATGGTGGCAACGATGGCCGGCGCCACGCTCTCGCGCTCGCCAGTGACGCCCATGACGGAGACCACGTAGACGTAGCCTTCGCTCACCTTGGCATAGAGCCGCATGCGCTCCTCGGAGGTGTTGGGGCCGACCAGGGCAACGAGGGCCACTCCCTTGGCCCTGAGGGTCTCGCGGTAGGGGGCAGCCTCCTCGAAAGGCAGATCCGGCACGATGAGGCCCGAGACGCCTGCCTCGGCGCAGTCCTGGGCCAGCTGCTCGAAGCCGTACTGCTCGAAGGGGTTCATGTAGCCCATGAGCACGATGGCGGCCCCGAAGATCTCGCGACGCATCTTGAGGCCCTCGAGGATGCGGGCCACAGTCCAGCCCTCGGCCAGCACCTGGCGGCTGGCCTCCTCGACCACGGGGCCGTCGGCCACGGGATCGGAGAAGGGAACGCCGATTTCGATGACGTCGGCGCCGGCTTGGTCGAGGTCGGCGAGGCTCTTCCAGAAGGCGTCCTCGTCGGGATAGCCTGCCGTGAGAAAGGGGATGACGGCGTAGCGGCCAGCCTGGGCCGCGTCTCTGATCTTCTTTTCCAGAATGTGCATGGCCTAGTCCTCCGCCTGCCCGGGAATGCTGTACTTCTCGCCGAGATGGCGCCTGACGATGTCCATGTCCTTGTCGCCTCTGCCCGAGAGGCTGACGACGACGCAGCCGTCTTGCGGCAGCTCCTGGGGATGATCGAAGACCCAGGCCAGGGCGTGCGAGGACTCGAGCGCGGGCAGGATGCCCTCGCTCTGGGAGAGGCGCTCGAAGGCGGCCAGGGCGCGGCCGTCTCGCACCATGCCGTACCAGGCGCGGCCGGTATCCTTGAGCCAGGCGTGCTCGGGGCCGACGCCGGGATAGTCGAGGCCGGCGGCCACGGAATGGGAGGGTTCGATCTGGCCTTCGGGGGTCTGGAGCAGCAAGGTGCGGTTGCCGTGCAGGACGCCGGGCGTGCCGAGGTTGAGGGCTGCCGAGTTGAAGCAGCCGGACTCGCCGGTGCCTGCAGCCTCGACGCCGAGCAGGCGGACCTCGCTGTCGTCCATGAAGCCGCGGAAGATGCCGATGGCGTTGGAGCCGCCACCCACACAGGCCACGACGGCATCAGGAAGCTTTCCGGTCTGCTCGAGGATCTGTGCTCTGGCCTCCTTGCCCACGACGCTCTGCAGCTCGGCCACGAGGCGCGGGAAGGGATGGGGGCCGGCCGCCGTGCCGAAGCAGTAGTGGGTGGTCTCCTGATTGGCAATCCACGCGCGCAGGGCCTCGTTGATGGCGTCCTTGAGGGTGCGGGTGCCGGTCTCGACAGCGTGCACCTCGGCGCCGAAGACGCGCATGCGCATGACGTTCATGGCCTGGCGCTCGACGTCCTCGGCACCCATGAAGACCGTGCACTTGAGCCCGAGGCGGGCCGCCGCTGCAGCCGTCGCCACGCCGTGCTGGCCGGCGCCTGTTTCGGCGATGAGGGCGGTCTTGCCCATCTTTTTGGCGAGCAGGGCCTGGCCGAGGCAGTTGTTCATCTTGTGGGCGCCGGTATGGAGCAGGTCCTCGCGCTTGAGCCAGAGGCTGAAGCCGAGCTCCTTCGAGAGGTTGGGGCAGAAGGTCAGCGGGGTGGGACGGCCGGCGTAGTTCGCCAGCAGCTCGCCCAGCTCGTTCTGGAAATCCTGCGAGGGCAGGATGTCCCGCATGGCGGCCTCCACCTCGATGAGCGGGGGCATGAGCAGCTCGGGCACGAAGCAGCCGCCGTATTTTCCAAAGTAGCTGTTTTCCATAGATTTGTTCGCGGCGGATTGAGGGGGCCGCGTCCTCCGTTGTGCTTGTTCCTTGGGGTGCTGGGGCCTAGGGCCCCTTGACTGTTTAAAAAGCTTTGCGCCGCAGGGCAAGGGGGGCGAGCGCGGGGGGAAGCGGATCGGGGCCGAGCCCCAGGCGCCTCAGGCTCGCCATGGCGCAGGCTACGGCTTCCCTCGACTTTTTGCCCGGCGCCTCCTCGAGGCCGGAGTTGAAGTCAAGGCCGTCCGGCAGGGGAAGCCCGTCCGCTGCCAGCTCTGCCGGCGTGCCGGGGCCAAGGCCGCCTGCCAAAAGCCACAAGGGGGGCAGGCGCAGGCCAGCCAGCCTTGTCCTGTCGAAGGCAAGGCCGGAGCCGCCGCCGGATTTCCCTGCATCGAGCAGGACGCCTGCCGCCTCCCCGCACGCCTCGTCGAGGGCAGCCTGCATGGAGGCCGCATCGGGGTAGCGCTCGGGCCAGACCACGCGCAGGACCCGATCCCGCCCTATCGCCCGGGCCGTTTCCCGGCGCTGGCCTCCGTGCAGCTGGGCCAGATCGAGCCTGGCTTTCTGCATGACGGCAAGGATGGCATCGGCATCGTCCTCCACGAAGACGCCGACCCTGAGCATGCCGCCCGTCGCAAGCCTCGAGGCAGCTTCAGGCGCGATGCGGCGCGGGCTTTTGCCGGCAAAGATGAAGCCGGCCATGGCGCAGCCGGCCTCGCGGGCCAGATCCAGATCCGCCTGGCGGGTCATGCCGCAGATCTTGACGAACATGGGGCTATCCCTCCCCCCTGCCGAGCAGCTGGGCCAGCGCATCTCCCGGCCTGCCTCCTTCCATGAGCGCCGTGCCAACGAGGCAGGCGGCAAAGCCGGCCTCGACAGCTTCTTCCAGATGGGCGCGCTCCAGGACGCCCGAGGCGGCAATCCAGGCTTCGCCGGGAAGCGGGGGATGGCGCCTTGCCAGGTCAAGGCAGGCCTGCCTGTCCACCTTGAAGCTGTCGAGATCCCTGGCGTTGACCTGGATGAGACAAGCGCCGCTTTCCCGTGCGGCCTCGAGATCCGCCTCGTCGAAGACTTCCACCACGGCGTCCATGCCCTGCGACTCGGCTAGCAGGCGCAGGTCCCTGAGCAGCGGCACGCTGGGCGTGAAGCGCACGATGAGCAGCAGCGCCGAGGCGGGGGTGGCAAAGGTGGCCTCTACCTGCACAGGATCAAGGATGAAGTCCTTGCGAAGCAGCGGCTGGCCGAAGCCGGCCACGTCGAGCGCGGCCCTGGCCCTGGCGAGGTAGTCAAGGCTTCCCTTGAAGAAGGCCTCTTCGGTCAGGATGGAGAGCGCCGAGGCGCCGGCTTTGGCATAGGCCAGGGCGCAGTCTTCGACGGCAACCTGCTCGCAGATGACGCCCTTCGAGGGGGAGGCTCGCTTGTACTCGGCAACCACGGCGGGCAGGCCTGCTTTCGGCGCAAGAGCCCTGCGGAAGGAGGGGCGCACGCCTTCCAGCGCCCTGGGAAAGCGTCCCTGGGCCTTGAGACCCTTAAGGCGGGCGACCTCCTCCGCCTTGACCTTGGCAAAGCGGCTAAGCATGGACAAAGCCCTTTCCGGCAGCCGATTCGACGGCTGCCCGGCCCTTGGCCATGCACTCGTCGAGCGTGGCCCCCTGCTCCACGAGGAAGATGGCAAGGCCGGCGTTGAGGGCGACCATGTCGCGCATGGCCTTCGGTCCCCTGCCCTGCAGGAGCTCCCGCAGAACGCTGGCCGCCTCCTCCTTGGAGCTCACGGCCAGATCCGTGACCGTGCAGGGCTGGATGCCGTAGCGGGCGGGATCGATCTCCATGGGCACGGCTTCGCCCTTGTCGAGCAGGACGACGCGGCAGGGGCCCATGGGGGTGACTTCGTCGTAGCCGCCTGCGCCGTGCAGCACGCAGGAGCGCAGGTAGGGGCCCTGAAGCAAGGTGTCGGCCACAAGGTCGAGCATTTCCGGCTTGGCCACGCCCATCATGAGGTGGCGCGTGCGGGCGGGGTTGATCATGGGTCCCAGGATGTTGAAGAGGGTGCGGATGCCGAGTTCACGGCGTATGGGGCCGACGTTCTTGAAGGCCGGATGGGCGTAGGGGGCGAAGAAGAAGCCGAAGTTGGTGCGCGCAAGGTACTGGAGCACCTCGGCGGGATCCTGCAGCAGCGGCACGCCGAGGGCTTCGAGGGCGTCGGCCGCCCCGCTCTTGGAGGAGACGGCGCGGTTGCCGTGCTTGACCACGTGGTAGCCGGCGCCGGCCAGGACCAGGGCCGTGCAGGTGGAGCAGTTGAAGGAGTTGCGGCCGTCGCCCCCCGTGCCCACGATGTCCAGGGCATCGTCGGGAATGCCCTCGACCTTGACCGCGCGGGCCAGCGCGGCCTTCACGGCGCAGGCAAGCTCCAGCGGGCTTTCGCCCTTGGCGCGCAGGCCCATGAGGAAGGCAGCCGACTGGGCAGGGGTCATCTTGCCGTCGAAGAGCAGCTCGAAGCCCTGCATGGCCATGTCCTCGTTGAGGTCTTCCCGGCAGCCAAGGCGATCGAGCACGTCCTTGAGTTCGGTCCTGCCCGAGGCGGGACGGGGCCTGGCCTGGGCCTGGCCCTTGCCGCAGACCAGGCCGAAAAAGTTGGCGAGCACGCCCATGCCGTCGGGGGTGAGCACCGATTCGGGATGGAACTGCACGCCCACCCAGGGCCTGTCGTTGTACTGCAGAGCCATGCACTCGCCCAGCGGCGCCCTGGCGGTGACGGTGAAGGGCGCATCGGGCCCTTCGCCCTGGGGAACGACCACCAGGGAGTGGTAGCGGCCGGCCCTCAAGGGATTGGGCAGCTCCTCGAAGACGCCCTTGCCGTCGTGGAGCACGTCGCTGGCCATGCCGTGCATGACCACGGGGCCAACCTCCACCCTGGCGCCGGCAAAGAGGCCGAGCAGCTCGTGGCCAAGGCAGACGCCGAGCACAGGCACGGATTTGGGCAGGAGCTTGAGAAACTCCAGGCACAGGCCGGCCTTGTCGGGCGTGCTAGGACCAGGGGAGATGAGCACCTTCTCGAGCTCGGGATCGCGGGCCAGCTCCAGGATGCGGGGGTCGTCGTTGGCGAGGACGAGGGGATCTTCGCCCAGCATCTGGCAGTACTGCACCAGATTGAAGGTGAAGGAGTCGTAGTTGTCGATGAGCAGAAACATGGCGCTATTCCTCCCCGGAAACGGCCTGCCGCATGGCGGCGGTCTTGTTGATCACTTCCTTCCACTCGAGATCCGGCTTCGAGTCGTGGACGATGCCGGCGCCGGCCTGCCAGCAAAGCCGGCCTCCCCTGAGCCACATACTCCGGATGGCAATGCCCATGTCGAGGTTGACGCTGTCCTTGTCGAAGCCGAGCCAGCCTATGCAGCCGGCGTAGGGGCCTCTGGGCCCCTCCTCCACCTCGCGGATGATTTCCATGGCCCGGATCTTGGGGGCGCCGGAAACGGTGCCTGCGGGAAAGGCCGCGGCCAGCACGTCGACGGGGCCGATGCCCTGGCGGATGAGGGCCGAGATGTGGCTTGTCATGTGCATGACGTGGGAGAAGCGCTCCACCTGCATGAGCCGGTCCACCTTGACCGTGCCCCTGGCCGCCACGCGGCCGAGGTCGTTGCGGCCCAGATCCACCAGCATGACGTGCTCGGCGCGCTCCTTGGGATCGGCCAGAAGCTCCTTCTCGAAGGCGAGGTCTTCGGCCGCGTCCCTGCCGCGGGGCCTGGTGCCGGCAATGGGCGAGAGCTGGAGGCGGTTCTTGGCGCAGCGCACCATGACCTCGGGCGAG
>JAEEPQ010000319.1 GCA_016284885.1 Desulfovibrio sp. | reverse complement strand
AGTAGAGGGCCGTGGCCATGTCGGCGAAGAGCGCGCTTTTCAGGAAGGGCCTGAGCGCGGTCCAGAAGGCCGCGCCCGGCGGGGCGCTCTGCACGTGCGTGATGCGCACGTTGAGCAGCGGAGCCATGGCCCAGCGCTCCCGGAAGACTTCCTCGCGGTTCTGGTAGAGCGCGGCCACCTGCGCCAGCCCCAGGCCGTCCGTAGTCTTGAGGCGGGCCTTGTCGATGCAGAAGCGCCCGAGGTAGACGCCGAGCTCCGGATCGGCAACGCCCTCCAGGCACAGCTCGAAGCGCCGCGCCGGATCCATGCCGGAATTGCGGCTGGTCAGATACGGCGCCCCCTTGAGGCGCAGCGCCTCGCGCGCCTCCTGCAGCTGCGGGGCGCTTTTCGCCTTTCTGGGACAGGCGCCGAGGCCTGTCAGCAGCTCGAAAAGCAGGTCGTCGCTGTCGTCGAGGGGACAGATCAGGGCATCTGCCAGCAGAAAAAGCCGCTCCTCGCGGGTGAAGACGGGCTCGCCTGCCTGGGCGCGGGCCGTGGGGACGGCGCGCGCCGGACGGGCCGTGCGCGCAGGCATGCCTGCAGTCGGTAATGCTGTCGCCAAACGCAACTCCAGTCGCCGCAACGACTCCGGAGAGGACGGCGGCACTCTTTACCCGGGCATGCCCGGGGCTTCCTTGCAGCTTGCGGACAACGCTCTCCCGCGCCGGCGCATGCTGTCTGGCAACCGCCGGCCGGAGGGTCTGCCCGTTATTTCCTAGGTCGCAATTTTACTGTTTTTTGGAAGGAAAGCAAGGTATGCTTGGCCCCGCCGTGCCCCTCGGCGGCATCCACACCCAAGACTCCGGCGGCCCACGCCCTACAAGACAACGGCAAGACAACGACATGGCAAAACTGACCACCCCGATCCGGCACATGCACGAGGCCCTGCATGCGGAATGGATTGAAGCAAACGGCCTCGGCGACTACGCCTCCAGCACGGCCTGCGGCTGCAACGCCAGGCGCTACCACGGCCTGCTCGTGGCCAACCTCGACCAGATCGGCAGGCATGTCCTGCTCTCCGGCGTCGAGGACTGGCTTGATGCAAACGGCAAAAGCTATCCCCTCTCGAGCCGATGCCACCCCGGCTGCGTCTATCCCGAGGGGCAGAAGGCGCTCGCCTGCTTCGAGACCCGCCCCTGCCCGACCTTCATCTACCAGCTGGACGGCTTCACCCTGGAAAAGCGCATCCTGCTCCTGCCGGGACGCCACGCCGTCCTTTTGCGCTACACCATCAAGGGGCCGGCAGCACGCGCCGTTCTGCGCGTCTCGCCCCTGCTGGCCTGCCGGCACTTCCACGCCCTGGCCTGCGCCAACAGCGACGCCAGCTTCGAGATCGAGCGCCTCAGCGCGGACACCGTGGCCTTCCAGCCCTACGCCGGCCTGCCCCGCCTCTACTTCCAGGCGGACCGCCGCCCCGTGTTCTGCTCGGAAGGGCGCTGGATCTACGCAGCCGAATATCCCGTCGAACGGGAGCGGGGCTTTCCCTGCAGCGAAGACCTCCTTGCGCCCGGCTTCTTTGAAATCCAGCTGCAGACGGGACAGTCCGCGGTCATCTGCGCCTCGCCCGAGCCCGCCGGCAGCGCCCTCGCCGCCCTCTGGGAAAACGAGACTCTGCGCCGGAGCCGGGAGCTCCCTGCAGCCCAGGATCTGACAGGCTATCTCGCCTGGCAGGCCGGGATCTTCCATATCAAGTACACCTCCGGCCAGGACGCGCTCCTTGCCGGCTACCACTGGTTCGGCAGCTGGGGCCGCGACACCCTGATAGCGCTGCCGGGAACGACCTTTCTGGCAGGACGCCTGCGCGAAGGCCTGGACACCCTCGAGCGCATCGGCGCCGGCATGCAGGAGGGGCGCATCCCCAACACCTTCAGGCCCGACGGCGCTCCGGAAGGCTACAACAGCATCGACGCCTCCCTGCTCTACGCCTCCTGCACCGCGCGCCTGCTGGAAAGCCTCGAGGAGAGCGGCGGCAGGGAGCGGCGCAAGGCGCTCGCGGAGCGCTTCGCGCCAAGGGTCTACGCCATCGTCGATGCCTACCGCTCGGGCAGGCTGGAGCACTGCCGCCCCGACGCCGAAGGCTTCCTCGA
>JAEEPQ010000071.1 GCA_016284885.1 Desulfovibrio sp. | reverse complement strand
CAGGATCTGGCAGGCCAGGCACTGCGACAAGGACTCGAAGACATCGACAAGCGCCAGGGCTGGCGGGGACCCAGGGCACGGCTTGCCGAGGGCGAGCGCAAGGCGTGGGCAGCCGGCCATGCCTTTGAGCCCAGCGACCTCCTCGGCAGCACCTGGGTGGACGCCCTGGTCGCCGAAGCCGGTCCTCGAGGCCTGCGCGTCGTGCTCGGCAAGGGCTACGAAGGCCTTGTTCCCGCCGCATCCATGGCCTGGGCACGGCACGTGTCCCCGCTCTCAACGCTGCCCAAGGACGAGGCTGGCATCCGGCCAGGCGACCTTGTCTGGGTGCGCCTGCCAAGGCCCAGCGAGCTGCATGCCTTGAACGGGCAGGGCGAGCACGCAAGGCAGGACAGGCTCTCCAGCAAGGCAGGACGGGAAAGGCCGGCCAAGCAAGCTGGGCCGGACGGGCAGGCAGGCCAGAACAGATCCGGATCTTCAATGGCAAGCCCCCCGGTCGCTCGCGACACGGCCGAGGCCGCTCCTAGGACGCCCGCCCCCTGGGATCCCCGCACGGCCAAGCCCGGCATCCCGCTGGAGCTCAGGCTCGAGCAGAAGCCCCTGGTGCAGGGGGCCCTCGTCTCCATCGAACCCCAGAGCGGCGACGTGGTGGCCCTGATCGGCGGCTACGACGCCGACGAGTCGCACTTCAACCGGGCAACCCAAGGCCGGCGCCAGCCTGGATCCGCCTTCAAGCCCGTGGTCTACTCGGCAGCCCTGGACCTTGGCTTCACGCCGGCATCCCCTCTGCTCGACGCGCCCTACAAGCTTGCCGATCCCGAAACCGGCGAGGTCTGGCGGCCGGCAAACGCCGACCACCGCTACCTTGGCGCCCTGCCCCTGCACGAGGCCCTCGCCAAGTCGCGCAATACGCCAACGGCAAGGGTTGCCGAAATCATTGGTCTTGCCAACATCCAGATCCGCGCCCGCCAGCTTGGGATAGACGCGGAGATCCCCTGGACGCCCTCGGTTTGCCTTGGCGCGCTTTCCCTCTCTCCGCTCAATCTCACGCAAAGCTATGTCCCCTTCGCCAACCAAGGCCTTGGCGTACGCCCGCGCCTCGTCGTCTCGGTCAAGGACGCCGAAGGGCATGTGCTCTACAGCCAGGCGCCGTCCCACTGGCAGGCCGTCTCTCCCCAGAACGCCTACCTCATGGCCTGTCTCCTGCAGGAGGCCGTTGCCAAGGGAACGGGGCGCAAGGCAAAGATTGAGGGCTTGAACATTGCCGGAAAAACAGGCACGAGCAACGAGGCGCGCGATGCCTGGTTCGTGGGCTTCTCTCCCTGCCTTGCCACAGGCGTCTACATCGGCTTCGACCGCATGCAGAGCCTTGGGGCAGGAGCGTCCGGCGGAAGCCTGGCTGCTCCCGTCTTCCGGGCCTACCGCGAAAAGGCGGACCTTGCCTACCGAGACGCCCCGCAGGACTTTCCCCGGCCGCCCGGCATCGTCATGCAGGGCAATCTCCCCTTTGCCGGCACGCCTGCGCAGGGCTTCTGCGCCATGCAGCAGGAAGCGATCCCTGTGCCGGCACGACCCGCCCCGCAGCTTCCCGAGGACACAGGCAAGGCCTCGGAGGAGCTTTTGCGCGATGCCTTCTAATGTCGCATTATCCCCATCGTCTGCCACCGCTGCCCCCCTCCCGCTCCCCATCAAGGCCCCGAATGATGCCGGCAGCCAGAAGGCTGCGGCAGGCATCATAAGAAAAGAGCCTTAAGCCACCCCAGGCAGCAGCCTCACGTTCGGCAAGCCCCGATCCAACAGCCATCCCCCCGGAATTTCGCCGGCATTCCGCCGCCATACCGCCCCTCGACTGCCGCAATCCCGCCCATCCCGAACAATCGACCATACCGACACCCCCTCCCGAAAAAGGAAGCATCGCCGATGATACCCTACGGTTCCCTCGTCATCTACCTGACGCCCAAAGGCAAGCGCTACGTGAAGCGCCTCTCCGACACCGAAGACTGGCACAGCAACGAGGGCGTGCTGAAGTCCTCGGACGTGCACGAGGCCGACTTCGGCGACACGCTCGAGACAAGCCTCGGCAGGCCTGTCCAGATTCTCGAGGCCACGCTGCAGGACCGCCTCAAGGGCGTGAAGCGCCTCACGCAGATCATCTACCCCAAGGACGCCGCCTACATCTGCATGCGCCTTGGCGCCGGTCCCGGCCGCACCATCGTCGAGGCCGGCTGCGGCTCAGGCGGCCTCACCTGCGCCCTCTCCTGGTTCTGCGGGCCCACGGGCCGCGTCGTGAGCCACGAGGCAAGAGAAGAGTTTGCCAGGCTCGCGCGCCGCAACCTCGAGTGGGCGGGCCTGGGCGACAACGTCGAGATCCATGTCCGCGATGCCCGGGAGGGCTTCTGCATCGAGGGCGCAGACGCCCTCTTCCTCGACATGCGCACCCCCTGGGAGTGCCTTGACCAGGCAGTCAAGGCCGTGCGCCCCGGCGCCATGTTCGGCTTCCTGCTGCCCACGGTCCTGCAGGTCTCGGAACTGCTCAAGGGCCTCGAAAAGGGCCCCTTCGGCAGCATCGAGGTGGAGGAGCTCCTCCTCAGAGGCTGGAAGCCCCTGGCCGACCGCCTGCGGCCCAACGACCGCATGATTGCCCACACGGGCTTCCTCGTCTTTGCCCGCCACCAGAAGCGAAGTGCATCCTTCGAGGCCCTCAAGCCCAAGGGCACGCGGGAGCGCAAGCAGGAAGCGGCGCTCCAGCGCCGCCTCGCGGATCAGGACGCCGAGGCCGGCACCGAGCCCCTGTCTGCGTCTGACGGCACGCTGGTCGAAGCCGGCGAAGAGGCCTGCGAGGAAGTCTGAGGGGAAGTCTGAGAGGAGGCCTGCGAGGCCCAATAGCCCGCTTGCCTGCTCCGCCTCAGCCCCCGGCACCCCCGTTGCCCGCAGGCGACAGGCACGCTATTTTGGCTTTCGTTCTGGCGCGCCTGCGCCAGGCAAGCTACCGTCGAAGGAGGAGGAAGCCATGCCGCTCAAAAAGCTCACCGTCTGCGTTGCCGGCGGCGGCAGCTGGGGCACGGCCCTGGCGCACATGGCGGCCAGCCGCGGCCATGCGACGACGCTGTTCATGCGCCGGTCCGAGGTCTGCGATGCCGTCAACAACCTGCACGAAAACCCCGCCTACCTGCCTGGCCTGCGCATCAACGAGGCCGTCAAGGCCAGCACCGATCCCTCGGTGCTGGGCGCCGAGTGCGTCATTCTGGCCGTTCCCTGCCAGCAGCAGCGCACCTTCCTGCGCGAGCATCTGCGCTGGTTCGCCCAGGGCGCGACCATCCTGAACGTCGCCAAGGGCATAGAGCTTGCCACCCTGAAGACCGGCTCTTGCTTCGTGCCCGAGCTCCTGAAGGAGAAGGCCGTGCGCTACGCCGTGCTCTCCGGCCCCTCCTTTGCCAAGGAGGTCATGGGCAACAAGCCGACGGCCGTGGTCATCGCCAGCGCCGTCCCCGATCTGGCCGAAGACCTCATGCAGTGCTTCTCCTCCCCCTCCTTTCGCTGCTACGCCTCCCACGACGTGGTCGGCTGCGAGGTGGGCGGCGCCGTCAAGAACGTCATCGCCATAGCGGCTGGCCTGTGCGACGGCATGCAGGTCGGCACCAACGGCAGGGCTGCCCTCGTCACCCGGGGCCTTGCCGAAATGTCCCGGCTAGGCGCCGCCCTCGGCGCCCAGCCCCTGACCTTCATGGGCCTGACGGGCTTGGGCGACCTTGTGCTCACCACCACGGGCGACCTCTCCCGCAACCGCCAGGTGGGCCTCGGCCTTGGCCAGGGCAAGTCCCTTGCGCAGGTAACGCAGGAGATCGGCATGGTCGCCGAAGGCGTCAAGACCGCCTTCGCCGTGCAGAAGCTCGCGCAAAGCCTCCAGGTCTCGGCCCCCATCACGGACGCGGTCTGTGCCATACTTGATGGCTCGCTCAAGCCCGAGGACGCGGTCATCCAGCTCATGACCCGCGGCCTGCGCATGGAGTAGCGCCAGCAGGAAAGCGTATCGGCAGGCCAGAGTGCCAGAAGGGCAAAGTGCCAGAATTCATCGCAGCGCACGCGATTTCACGCTGCCGCCAGAGGCACGCAGCAAGGCGCCACGGGAAAGCCCTCCCGTGGCGCCTTGCATTTCGGCATGCGGACAAATGCGGGCGGAGAGCGCAAAGGCCTCGCCAAACAAGCGCGAAATCTCTGCGTTGGCTTGCGTCTCGGCAATGAGACTGCCTATGATTCCAGCTTGTTGCATGGCGGCATTGGTTGCGCGAACAATATTCGCCTTGCCTGCTCCGCCGTCTTAAGTTACAAATTTCACGAACTCCTTCAGTGCAGCTTGCTGACGGAGCGTGTCTTTACAGCCTCGGCTTTTCAGGAGGGAAACCTATGTCCACTATGGGCCTCGTAGTGCTGGCATGCGCTGCCGTCCTGCTTATGGCAGGCACCGTGCTGTGCATCCTCAGCCACGACAACGTCAAACAGCTCATCCTGCGGGGCGCGCTCCACGATGCCGGCATAGTCTGCATCGGCCTGGCGTGTCCGGGGGCGGAAGCGAAAGCCGGCCTCGTGATGTACGCCGCGTTCCAGCTGCTTTCGCGTCTGCTCGCACTCAAGTCGCTCTCGTCCCTCAAGGCGTGCGCGTGTACCGACACTGAGGGCCGCGACCTCTGGACCCTGCGGGGCGCCGGACGCCTCATGCCCTTCTCGGGCGCGCTCTTCACCTTCGGCATGCTGGCAGCCGTCGGCGGCTCCGCCTTCCTGGTGCCTGAAGGTCGCTATCTCGTGACCTCGGCAGCCGTCCAGCTGGTCCAGCAGTCTGCGTGGGCCTTCTACACGGTGCTGCTGGCCGCGGCCGCCACGACGGTCCAGGTCTGGCTCGCCGTGGCCTGCGTGAACGCCATCATGCTCGACAAGGCGCCCGCGAACGCCGCACGTCCCGGCGACGGGCTCGGCAAGACGGCGCTCATGCTGGCAGGCGCGCTGGCCGTCTTCGGCCTCTTCCGCACGCCCATCCTCTCCCTCTTCGCCTCTGCTGGCGGCTTCGAAGTGGCCCACTCCTCGGCCCACGCGAGCTTCTGGATCCTCTACCTCGGCGCCTTTGCCGCCGGCTTCGTCTGCTGGCTCGGCATGGAAAAAGGCGGGGCCTACGTTGGAACCATCGTTTCCGCCCTGGCTCTTGCCGCCGTCGCCATCTCCCCGGCAGCCCCGCTCTCCCAGCTCTTCCTGGTGCTGGTGACTGCGGGCGCGCTGGCCATTTCCGTCTACTCCATAGGCTACATGGCCCACGGCGAGCGCCAGGGCTGGTACTGGTTCTTCCTGCTGCTCACCTTCGCCTCCCTGGCCGGCATCGTCTCTTCGGCCTCTGCCGCCGGCCTCTACGGCTACTGGGAGCTCATGACCTTCGCGTCCTTCTTCCTGGTCGCCCATGAAGCCGATCCCACGGCCAGATCTGCTGGCCTCAAATACTACGTCATGTGCGCGGGCGGCGCCTTCTTCATGCTGCCCGGCATCCTGCTTCTGACCGGCGAGGGCCAGCTGGCTGCCGTCGGCGCCACCGTTGCGCCCCCGCTCTTCAAGGGCATCGTCAACATGCCCCTGCCCTGGGTCCAGGGCGCCCTCGCCCTCTGCCTTGCCGGCTTCGGCGTGAAGGCAGGCATCGTGCCCCTGCACTCCTGGCTTCCCGACGCCCACCCGGCGGCCCCCAGCTCCGTCTCGGGCCCCCTCTCCGGCATCATCACCAAGATGGGCTTCTTCGGCATCGCAGCCGTCGCCTGCGGCCAGATGGGCCACGCCATGGCGGCCCAGCCCGGCTACTTCGGCCTCTCCTGGTTCGGCACGGGCCTTGCCTTCCTCGGCGCAGCCACCCTCTTCTACGGCGAGCTCATGGCCCTGCGCCAGGAAGACATCAAGCGCATGCTGGCCTACTCCACCCTGGGCCAGATAGGCGAAATCACCATCGTCCTCGGCCTTGGCACCGTGCTCGCCACCACGGCCGGCTTCTTCCACATCCTCAACCACGCCATCATGAAGGACCTGCTCTTCCTGGGAGCCGGCGCCCTCATCCTGCGCGCTGGTTCCCGCAAGCTTGCCGAGTTCCAGGGCGCGGCCTCCCAGATGCCCGTGACCTGCGCCTGCATGGCCGTGGGCCTCGTCTCCATCATGGGCCTTCCGCCCTTTGCCGGCTTCTACGGCAAGTTCGCCATGATCCAGGCCGCCGTCTCCGCAGGCCAGGTGGCCATAGCCGCCCTCATCCTGCTCGGCTCCTTCATCGGCGTCATCTACTATACGCGCATCCTAAGCACCCTGGTGTTCATGAAGCGTCCGGCAGGCGCCCCCGAGCTCACGGAGGCCCCCTGCTCCATGCAGCTGGCCATGGTCGCCCTGGCCTCCGCCTCCCTGCTCTTCGGCCTCGTGCCTGACCTGCCCTACGGCCTGGCAGCGGCCGCCGCCGCAGCCGTCTCCTCCGCGGGCCAGGCGCTTCCCGCCTCCGCCCTGCTCGTGCCTTGGCCGAGCTACGTGATGCTGCCCATCTTCGGCGCGGTCATTCCCGCCTGCTTCATGTTCTCCAAGAAGCTCGCCGGCTGGTCCGCCGTTGCCGTTCTGCTCGCCACCGCCTTCCTGGTGCTGACCTGCGGACGCGGCCTCGACAACCTCTCCTTTGCCTTCGCCCTCATCGTGCCCCTGCTCGGCGCGCTGAACATGGCCTACGCCATAGGCTACATGGACCACAGCCACACCCAGTGGCGCTTCTACAGCGTCTTCACCGCCATGTGCGGCGGCCTCGTCGGCATGGCGAGCGCAGACACCCTCTTCGGCTTCTTCGTCTTCTGGGAAGTCATGAGCTCCTGGACCCTGTACATGGCCCTGGCCCACGAAGGCGACAAGGTCTCCCTGCGCGAGGCCTTCAAGTACTTCCTCTTCAACATCGCCGGCGCCTCCTTCATCTTCGTCGGCGTGTGCATCATCGGCGGCTCCGCCCCCATGAGCGTCTTCGGCGCCAAGGGCGCGCTGGCCCTCGCCCCGCAGGGCGCTCCGCTGGCAGCCGGCCTTGGCCTGCTCGCCATCGGCTTCGTCATGAAGGCCGCGCAGCTGCCCCTGCGCATCGACTGGCAGATGCATCCCTCCGTGGCTCCCACGCCCGTGTCCGGCTACATCTCCTCCATGCTTCTGAAGAGCGCCATCATCGGCCTGTGCAAGCTCTTCCTCATCCTTGGCGCCGGCGCCCCCGCCCTCTACAGCGTGTGCCAGTCCGGCTTCGTCATGTGGGTCGGCGGCATCACCATCGTGCTGGCCGCCTGGCAGGCCATGCGCGCCAACCACGTGAAGCTCGTCTTCATCTACTCGACCGTGAGCCAGATAGGCTACATGGTCCTCGCCGTGGCAGTCGGCGGCTACGCCCTCGCCACCGGCGCCCAGCAGGCGCTCGGCTTCACCGGCGGCCTGCTCCACCTCATCAACCACGTCTTCTTCAAGGACCTGCTCTTCCTCGTCTGCGGCGCCATCATGTGCATGACGCACCGGGATCACCTGAGCGACCTCGGCGGCCTTGGCCGCAAGATGCCCTTCACCATGTTCATGTTCTTCGTGGCGGGCCTCTCCGTCGTCGGCGTGCCGCCGACCTCGGGCTTCAGCTCCAAGTGGATCATCTACCACGCCCTGATGCAGTCCGGACAGCCCGTGCTGGCCCTGCTCTCGCTCTTCGGGTCGGTCCTCACCCTCGCCTACATCGCCAAGTTCATGCACGCGGCCTTCCTCGGCCAGGTCAACCCCGACCTCGACAACGTCCAGGACGTGCCCCGGGTCATGCGCGTGCCCATGCTCATCCTCTGCGCCGGCTGCATCCTCACCGGCCTCTTCCCCGGCCTCATGCTCGGCCCCATCGGCGCCATCGTGGAGCAGTACGGCATCCCGGCCATACCCTTCACCCTCGGCTCCATCGGTTCCGGCGCAACGGCCTGGAGCCCGGCCGTGGTCTTCGTCCTCATGGCCGTGCCCTTCGGCTTCGGCCTCTGGATCATCCACCGCTTCGTGCGCTTCCGCGTCGTCGACGTCCACAACTGCGGTCTCGAGCCGGAAGCCAGCTCCGACCGCATGCGTCCGGCCAGCGTCTACGGCGGCCTGCCGGCGTTCTTCAGGAACCTCGCCCGCGAGCCGTTCACCCAGGAGCAGGAGGACTAAGCCATGTCGCTATTCTGGTCACTTGTGCATCTCATCATTTTCCCCGGCGGGGCCTTCGCCCTGCTCGTGGCCCTCTACCTGAAAGGCCTGGACAGGCGCCTGGTCGCCCGTCTGCAGAGCCGCGTCGGCCCGCCCCTGAACCAGCCCTTCCTCGACATCGCCAAGCTCCTCACCAAGGAGCAGCTCATCCCGGCGACGGCCTGCCGGCCGGTCTTCCTGCTGGCTCCCGTCATCGGCATGGCCGGCATGGCGGCCTGCGCGGCCTTCATCCCCGTGCCCGGCGTCTTCGGCGGCCTCTCCGGCCTCGGCGACCTGCTCGTGCTCTTCTACCTCCTGCCCATCCCCGCCATCGCCATCATGCTCGGCGGCTCCTCCTCGAGCTCGCCCTTCGGCGCCATGGGCTTCTCGCGCGAAATGCTCGTCATGCTCAGCTACGAGCTGCCCCTGCTCATGGTGCTGCTCGCCTGCGCCATGATGACCGGCAAGCTCTCCGGCGCCGGCACCGCGGACTTCAGCCTGGTGAGCATAGTCCAGTACCAGCTGGAGAACGGCTCCTACTGCTTCAACCCCGTCATGGTGCCCGCCATGGTGGCCTACCTGATGTTCCTGCCCGGCACCATGGGCGTTGCCCCCTTCGACATCGCCGAGTCCGAGACGGAAATTCTGGAAGGCCCCATGCTGGAGTACGGCGGCCCCCTGCTCGCCCTCTTCCAGATTGGCCAGGCCTTCAAGACCTTCGTCATCCTGGGCCTCGGCGTGGTCCTCTTCTTCCCCGGCACCCTCTGCGACTTCTGGCCTGTCAACCTGCTCTGGTTCCTCGTGAAGTGCACCCTGCTCATGTTCTTCTCCATGACGCTGGTGCGCTCCGCCACGGGCCGCTTCCGCATCGACCAGGCCGTCCGCTTCTACTTCAGAATCCCCGCAGCCCTGGCTCTCGTCAGCCTCGTGCTGGTCATCGCCCTGTAAGGAGTCAGCCGTGAGACTTGACATAGACACCTGCCTCAAGAAAGCGTCGGTCTGCTCGCCGTGGCTGTTCCGCATCAATGCAGGCTCCTGCAACGGCTGCGACGTTGAGCTGGCGACCACCGCCCTCATCCCCCGCTACGACGTCGAGCGCCTGGGCTGCCACTACACCGGCTCCCCCAGGCAGGCCGACATCGTCCTCGTCACGGGTCCCGTGACCATCAAGATGCGCGACTACGTGCTCCGCGTCTGGAACGAGATTCCGGAGCCCAAGGTCACCGTCGCCGTGGGCATCTGCCCCATCTCCGGCGGCGTGTTCCGCGACAGCTACGCCATCGCCGGTCCCTTGAGCCGGCTCGTGCCCGTGGACGTCAACGTTCCGGGCTGCCCGCCCCGCCCCCAGGCCATCATGGAGGGCGTCGTGCTCGCCAAGCAGATCTGGATGAAGAAGCTTGGCATCTTGGAGGGATAGCCATGAGCAGCTTTCTGAAGATACTCCTGAAGAACGTCCTCGGCGGCCCCTCCACCGATCCCTTCCCCTTTGGCCCCACCTTCGAGCCCAAGCGCCTCAGGGGCCGGGTGGTCGTTGATCCGGACAAGTGCATGGGCTGCGGCATGTGCAGGAACTCCTGCGTGGCCGGCGCCATCGACATCACCAAGGACGCCGAGTCCAAGGGCTGGACCATCACGGTCTGGCAGGACTCCTGCTGCCTGTGCGCCTCCTGCCGCACCTACTGCCCCATGAAGGCCATCGAAATCGTCCCCGACTGGCACTCCGCCCACTTCGAGGAGGACAAGTACAGCCGCATCGAGCAGCACACCATCGAGTACCAGCCCTGCGCCGTGTGCGGAAAGCCCGTGCGCGTGCTCTCCCTGGCCAAGGCCCAGGAGCTCTACCGCAACGACCCCGACGTCGACCCGGAGCTGGTGCGCCACATGTGCCGCAGCTGCCGCCAGATCAAGGACGCCGAAGCCCACGTCGAGATCCTGGAGGCCATCCCCAGGAAGGCGCCCAAGCAGGACGCCGCCGCGCCCGAAGCCGAGGCCAAGGCCTAGGCCCAGGGTTCCAACAACAGCTTGAACGCGGGCCAGGCTTCTTGCCTGCCCGCGAGAGGAAATACACATGGAAGAAGTCATCAAGGGGAACATGGTGCTCGTGGAGGCCATAGCGCGATGCTGTCCCGAGGAGCCCGGCTTTGTCAGGCATCCCCTCGACCAGGACGGCAACCAGCAGCACTGGTTCGTCATCACCAATCCCCCGCTCCTGGCCCAGGCGGCCCAGGCCCTCAAAGCGGCCGGCGCCCGCCTGTGCATGATCTCCGGCTACAACCGCAAGGACAGGCCCGACTACGACAAATGGCCCTTCGGCGCAGCCTACCACTTCGAGCTGGAAGGCGTGGTCTACAACGTCAAGGTGCGCCTCTCGGCCGAGCAGCCTGAGCCCCCGACCATCACGCCCTGGTTCTTCAACGCCGACTGGCACGAACGCGAGATGCAGGAGCTTGTCGGCATCATGGTCAAGGACCAGCCCAACCCCACCAGGCTCTTCTTGAAGCCCGACGTCGATGCCGGCGTGCTCGACGGCGCCGTCCCGCTCTCCGTCATGATGAACGGCGCCTGCACCAACGACCTGTGGGAGCACATCCTCGGATCGAAAGGAGGAAGCAGGTAATGGCACTCTCCGACACTGCGGGAAGCACCTTCAAGCTTCCCCTCGGCCCCGTGCACGTGGCGCTTGAGGAGCCGGTCTACTTCCACCTTGAAATAGACGGCGAAACCATCACCAAGGCCACGCTCCAGAGCGGCCATGTCCACCGCGGCATGGAAAACCTGGCCCAGAAGCGCAACCTCATCATGGACCAGACCCTCACCGAGCGCGTCTGCTCCCTGTGCTCCAACAGCCACTCCTTCACCTACGCCATGGTGGTCGAAAACGCCCTGCGCATGAACATCCCCGAGCGCGCCAAGTACCTGCGCGTCATGACCGAGGAAATCAAGCGCATGGCCTCGCACCTCTTCAACATCGCCATCCAGACGCACCTGTGCGGCTTTGCCTCCCTCTTCATGCACATCATGGAGGTCAGGGAGATGATGCAGGACGTCAAGGAAGCCGTCTACGGCAACCGCATGAACCTCGGCTTCAACTGCATCGGCGGCTGCAAGTACGACCTCGACGACGAGTGCTTCGACTTCACGGCCAAGACCCTCGAGGCCTTCGAGCCCAAGCTCTACGAGATCATCGACACCGTCGAGAACGACCCCATGATACGCAAGAGGACCATGGGCGTCGGCATCCTCACCAGGGAAGACGTGCTGCGCCTCGGCCTGGTCGGCCCCGTGGCCCGCGGCTCCGGCGTTGCCGTCGACGTGCGCAAGGACTGCCCCTACGCCGCCTACGGCAAGATGGACTTCGACGTGATCACCAGGGACGGCTGCGA
>JAEEPQ010000070.1 GCA_016284885.1 Desulfovibrio sp. | reverse complement strand
GCACGACGAGGCGCTCGCGCATGTGGGCCACTTCGGCGTCGAAGAGCAGGACGACCGGGGTGCGGTAGGTCTCGGCCATGTTGAAGGCCTCGACGGTGATGGTGAACACGTCCTGGACGCTGGAGGCGGTGAGGGCGATGATGGAGTGGTCGCCGTGGCAGCCCCAGCGCGCCTGCATGACGTCGGACTGGGAGACTTCGGTGGGCAGGCCCGTGGAGGGGCCGCCGCGCATGGCGTTGACCACGACGCAGGGAATCTCGGCCATGACGGCGTAGCCCAGGGCCTCCTGCTTCAGGGAGAAGCCGGGGCCGGAGGTGGCGGTCATGGACTTGCGGCCGGCCAGGGAGGCGCCGCAGACGGCGCACATGGAGGCCAGCTCGTCTTCCATCTGCACGAATTTGCCGCCGTTGACGGGGAGCAGCTCGGCGAGGCACTCGGCCACTTCGGTGGAAGGCGTGATGGGGTAGCCGGCGAAGAAGCGGCAGCCGGCGTAGATGGCGCCGCGGGCGCACGCTTCGTTGCCCTGGACAAAGAGAGTCTGTTCGCTCATCACTTGGCCTCCTTCGGCTTCTTGTCCTTCACGACGGTGATGGCAAGGTCAGGGCAGTAGTGTTCGCACAGGCCGCAGTAGATGCACTTCTCCGGATCGCGCTCCATCTTCTCGGCGATTTCGTCGAGGGTGAGCGCTTTCTTGGGACAGAAGGCGACGCAGACGCCGCAGCCCTTGCACCAAGACTTATTGAAAATGTATTCGCTCATTTCGCACCTGGATTAGAGTTTGTTTCGCTGGCGGGACGTCCGTACGGGCGGGGCGCCCGCCAGCGGGAAGGTGTCGGGATTGGGCCTACATGTTGTCGCAGATGGCCTTGCCGAAGGCCGAGCAGGCGACCTTGGTGGCGTCGGGCATCTGGCGGGCCAGGTCGTAGGTCACGGTCTTGTTGGCAACGGCGCCCTGCACGCCCTTGCGCACGAGGTCGGCGGCCTCGGTCCAGCCGAGGTAGTCGAGCATCATGGCGCCGGACAGGATGATGGAGCCGGGGTTGGTCTTGTCGAGGCCGGCGTACTTGGGAGCGGTGCCGTGGGTGGCTTCGAAGATGGCGTAGCCGTCGCCGATGTTGGAGCCCGGAGCCATGCCGAGGCCGCCGACCTGCGCGGCCAGGGCGTCGGACATGTAGTCGCCGTTGAGGTTGGGCATGGCGAGCACGCTGTATTCGCGGGGACGCAGCAGGATCTGCTGGAACATGGCGTCGGTGATGCGGTCCTTGATGACGATCTTGCCTTCAGGAACCTGGCCGTCGACGAGCTCGGACTCGGGGATGGTCACGTCGCCGAACTCTTCCTTGGCCACCTCGTAGCCCCACTTGCGGAAGCCGCCTTCGGTGAACTTCATGATGTTGCCCTTGTGGACCAGGGTCACGCTGGGCAGCTTGTGGTCGATGGCGTACTGGATGGCCATGCGGACCAGGCGTTTGGTGCCGAACTCGGAAATGGGCTTGATGCCGATGGAGGAGCCGGGACGCACTTCCTTGCCGGAGAGCTCCTTGATGAGCTCGATGAGGCGGTTGGCTTCAGGGGAGTTGGAATCCCACTCGATGCCGGCATAGAGGTCTTCGGTGTTCTCGCGGAAGATGATCATGTTGACGGCGTCGGGATCCTTCACCGGGCTGGGCACGCCGGGGATGTGGCTCACGGGGCGCACGCAGGCGTAGAGGTCGAAGAGGCGGCGCAGCATGACGTTGACGCTGCGGAAGCCCTTGCCCACGGGGGTGGAGAGGGGGCCCTTGATGCCGACGCGGTACTTGGTGATGGCGTCCATGGTGGCCTGGGGGACGAACTCGCCGGAGCGCTTCCACTCGTCCTCGCCGGCGCCGACGGTCAGCCATTCAATTTTGCGCTTGCCGCCGTAGGCTTTCTCGACCGCCTTGTCCAGGACGGGCTTGCAGGCGTTCCAGATGTCGGGGCCGATGCCGTCGCCGGGAATGCAGGGGATGATGGGATCGTCGGGGACAATGAGTTTGCCGTTTTCGTACTTGATGCCAGTGCCCATGGTCTTGCTCCTTAGGGGTTTGCTGTTAGGGTTTGCTGTGAAGGGAAACGTGGATGGAGATATATGACTGCCCGGCGGCGCGGCGCTGGGAGCGTGCCCTGGCGCCGCGCCGGGGCTTTTGCTGCGATGCCGCTATTTGTAGTGGTTGATGAGGCAGCCGGCGAGGAGGATCTTGCGCTCCTCGGAGGCCATGCCGGGCAGCTTGAGCTCGATGGCCGTGCCCTTGCCGTTCCTGAACCAGGTGCCCTTGACGGACTCGGCGCCGCTCTCGAGGGCCTGCTTCACGCCGGGGACGTAGACCACGTCGCCGGTTTCCAGGGGGCAGTTCTCGACGTCGTCGACCACGAAGGGCAGAAGGCCCCAGTTGATGCAGTTGGAGCGGTAGCGCTTGGTGGCGTAGGCGCCGGCGATGTTGCCCCAGCCGCCGAGCACCTTCTGGCAGGAGGCGGCCTGCTCGCGGGCGGAGCCGTCGCCGGGGTAGACCGCAAAGACCACGGAGCCTATGCCGGTGCCCTTGGCTTCCTTGGCCGCGTCGAGGCCGGCTTCCTGGAAGAGGGCGGCCACGTCGGCGGGCATGGCCTGGCCCTCGGCGAGGGCTTTCTGGCGGGCGCGCTCGACTTCGCGGATGGCCTTGGCGCGGGTCACGTACTCGGGATCCTTGGCGCGCAGGGTGTACTCGGCCATGCGCTCGGGGTTGGAGCGGAAGGCGGAGGGCTCGCCGGAGGCGATGAAGTCGTCGGTGGTGGTGACCTTGTCGCGCAGGGCGATGGCGACCTTGAGCACGAGGTTGTCGGGCATGGCGATCATGTCCGGCCAGTCGCCGATGTTCGGGCCGCGGACGAGCTCGGCATCAGGCTGGGCATGGCCCTGGCCGTGGAAGACGTTGTTCTTGTAGACCGTGTCGTCGAAGCCGTAGACCTTCGGGGTGTCCGGGGTGTCCTCGCCGGCGGGGGTGAGGAAGCCGCCGTTGAGCATGGTGGCGGTGATGGAGCGCGCGTCCATGAGGGCCACGTAGGAGATCTGGCCGCCGGCGCCCTTGGAGCCTTCGCGGTGGGCGAAGTTGCGGGTGACGTGGCGCACGGAGAAGCAGTTCTGGCCGGGCACGTCGCCGGCGCCGAAGCAGGGGCCGCAGAAGGCGGTGCGGATGGACACGCCGGCATTGACGAGGTCGCCAAGGGCGCCGGTCTTGATGAGTTCCTGCAGGACGGGCTGGGAGGCGGGGTAGACGGTGTAGTTCACGCCGCCGGCGCCGATGGACTTGCCCTTGAGCATGCCGGCCACGACCGCGAGGTTGCCGTAGAGGCCGCCGCAGCAGCCGGAGACGGTGGCCTGGTCGATGTGGAACTTGCCGTCGATGACCTTGGACTTGAGATCCGGCACGTTGGCGTACTTGTCGCCCATGAGCTTGCGGGCGCGGGCCTCGACTTCGCCGAGGTAGTCCAGGGGAGCCTTGTTGAAGTCGGCGATGGCAACGCCGAGGCTGGGATGGAAGGGCAGGGCGATCATGGGCTCGATGGTGGAGAGGTCGACCTCGACCACGCGGTCGTACCAGGCGCCCTCGTCGGGATTGAGCTCCTTGTAGTCCTGCTCCCTGCCGTGGACGGCCAGCCACTCGCGCACGACCTCGTCGGTGGACCACACCGAGGAGAGGCAGGCGGTTTCGGTGGTCATGACGTCGACGCCGAGGCGGTAGTCCATGGCCAGGTTCTTCACGCCGGGGCCGAAGAATTCCATGACCTTGTTTTTCACGACCGCGTCCGGGAAGAGGGCGGTCACGAGGGCGATGGCCACGTCGTGGGGGCCGACGCCGGGCCTGGGCGCGCCGGTGAGGTAGATGGCGACCACTTCGGGGCTGTCCACGTCCCAGGTCTTGGAGAGGATCTGCTTCACGAGCTCGCCGCCGCCTTCGCCGACGCCCATGCAGCCGAGCGCGCCGTAGCGGGTGTGGGAGTCGGAGCCCATGACCATCTTGCCGGAGCCGGCGACCATTTCGCGGGCGTACTGGTGGATGACGGCCATGTTCGGGGGCACGAAGTCGCCGCCGTACTTGCGGGCGGCGGAGAGGCCGAAGCGGTGGTCGTCGGCGTTGATGGTGCCGCCGATGGCGCAGAGGCTGTTGTGGCAGTTGGTGAAGGCGTAGGGGACCGGGAACTTCTCGAGGCCGGAGGCGCGGGCGGTCTGCACGATGCTCACGTAGGTGATGTCATGGCTCATGAGGGCATCGAAGCGGATGCTCATCTTGGCGGCGTCGTCGGAGACGTTGTGGTTCTTGAGGATGCGCTGGGCGATGCCGAGGGCTGCACCAGCGCTTTCGCGGGTGGCGTTGAAGTCGAACTTGCCGCCGCGCAGGCAGGCGCCTTTGTCGCTGACTTTGATCATGAAGCTCTCCTTGAGTTTTCGCAGACTGGGGCTGGGGAAGCTCGGCGCCGTCGGCGTCTGCGTCCGGTCCGGTTTGAGGTGGGAGGCTGCCCGCTCCCGGGGGCCCGGCAGAACCGCCTGCGCCATTGGCTGTCGCAAGGAGGGCTTGTCCGGGAGGGAAATGCGCTGACGCTTTGGCCGTGTCCGCCGCTGGAGGGAACGCTGCGCCGCCTTGGATGCCGCAAGGGATGCTGGCAAGGTTCGCGCGAAGCCGCTCAGGGCCTGGCCGCGGGGTCAGAACCGCGTGCTTTTTTGGGGGAGGGTTGGGAAAGAGGCGGCGGCGGGGCCGCCGCCTCGTGGAGTCAGGATGCCAGTCTATCGGCTAGTCCCATTCGCGGTGCTCGTAGGCATTGCGGACGAGAGCGAAGTAGCGGTAGACGATGTGCACGAACTTGCCGGAGGTCATGGAGATGAAGAAGCCCATGACGAGGCCGAGGTGCACGCAGAGGAGCAGGCCCATGGCCGACGTGCCGCGGAAGAGCAGGAGCAGCAGGCCGGACAGGGAGACCAGGAAGAGCAGGGTGGTGAAGGACATGTCCATGCCCACGGACTGCTCGTCGTAGGGGCGGTGGTCCATGCGGCTCTTCAGCCAGAGCAGGCCGCCGGTGCCGTAGCACAGGGCGAGGCCGGACACGGTGCCGATGAAGGTGGGCAGGCTGAAGATGCTGAAGGGGGACGGGATGCCGAAGCCGTGCTCGTACAGGAAGGCGATGGCCGTGGCGACCATGCAGCCGAGGAAGCCGTAGAAGGTGAAGTGGTGGAACTTCCTTCTGATCATGCTGAACTTGTCGTCGGGATAGTTGCAGCCGTCGCCGTTGCCCTCGAGGTAGCGGAGGGTGAAGGCGTCCTTCATGGCCTGGATGTGGTTGGAGAGCTTCCACAGTTCCTCAGGCTTGGACTCGGTGATGCGCCACATGTTCTTCACGCCGCGGTAGAGGGCGTAGAGGCTGAAGAAGAAGACAGCCATGAAGATCACGCACATGAGCCAGTAGGGGATGATCTTGTAGAAGGCTTCGGCGCCGGGCACGGCGGTGAAGAGGGCCTGGGGGCCCTTGAAGAGCATGGTGCCGGCGATGAAGAGGAAGATGGCGAGGGTCGTCATCGCGAAGATGTACAGCCCGTTGTTCTTGAAGAGCTTGCTGACGCAGCCGGGCCACGCGAATTCCTGGTAGGTCTCCTTGCGGAGCTTCGCCATGACTTCGGGGTAGTTGAGGTCGAATTCGTGGGGCGGAGCGTACTGGCAGGCGTAGTAGCAGCCGCGGCAGTTGTGGCAGAGGTTGGCGAAGTACTTGAGTTCAGGGTCGGTGAACTTGCGGCGCATTTCCATCACCGGGAAGACGGCGCAGAAGCCTTCGCAGTAGCGGCAGGCGTTGCATATGGTCGTGCAGCGGTGCGCTTCTTTCATCACTTCGCTAGACATTCATGGCCTCCTTGCCGGCCCTGCGGCCGAACACTGTTCCGATGGTCATGCCGAACCCGGCCATGTAGCCCTGTCCGAGCACGTTGCCGGAGGTGATTTCGCCGGCAGCGAAGATGTTCTTGAAGACGCCGCCGTCCTCCTTCTCGACCTGCATGCGCTCGTTGAGGGCGAGGCTGAGGTAGGAGAAGGTGATGCCGGGGCGCAGCATGTAGCCGTAGAAGGGCGGGGTGTCGATGGGACGGGCCCAGTTGGTCTTGGGAGGCTCGAGGCCTTCGACCGTGGCCACGCCGTCCTTGTCGCCGGAGTTGAACTTGGAGGTGTCGCTGGGGCAGTGGGCGTTGAACTCGTCCACGGTGGCCTTGAGGCCGGCCGGGTCGATGCCGAGCTCGCCGGCGAGGTCCTCGATGGTGTTGGCTTCGAAGGGCGGGAAGACGGAGGGCATGAAGAGGTTGATGGCCTTGGAGTCGATCACGATGTAGGCGACCTGATCCGGCTGGCCGGCAACGAGGCGGCCCCAGATGGCGTAGCGCTTGGGCCAGATTTCCTCGCCTTCGTTGTAGAAGCGCTTGCAGTCCTTGTTGACAGCGACGCCGAAGGGAACGCAGTCGAGGCGGGTGCAGATGCCGCCGTCGAACTTGGGCGCGCGACCGTCGATGGCGACCATGTGGCCCTGGGTGGGATCGCCGAGGGTCTTGCAGCCGTGGTCCATCATGACTTTCAGCATGCGGCCCTTGTCGTAGGGGGTGCCGCGGACCAGGAAGTTGGCTGCCTGCGGGCCCCAGGAGTTTTTCAGCCACTCGGTGTTGGCCTGGTAGCCGCCGGAGGCGAGGACGACCGCGTTGGCTTCGATGCGGAAGGTTTCGCCTTCCATCTTCACCGTGCAGGACTTGAAGGTGTCGTTCTCAATCTCGAGGTCGAGGGCTTCGGCTTCGTAGAGGATCTCGACGCCGAGCTTTTCGGCCGTGGCGTAGTAGGCGTTGATGAGCGCCTTGCCGCCGCCGAGGAAGAAGCCGTTGGTGCGGGAGAGGTGCAGGGTGCCCTTCATGGCGGGCTGGAAGCGCACGCCCTGCTCCATCATCCAGTCGCCCACGTTGTTGGACTCGCGGATGACGAGGCGGGCCATCTTCTCGATGGTGTTGCCCTTGGTCACGCCCAGCAGATCCTGGTAGCATTCGTCCTCGGTGTAGGGACCGGTGAGGAAGCTGTTCTTGGCCGGGTGGATGTAGCGGATGTTGCGGGTGTGGCGGGAGTTTCCGCCGCGGACGTCTTTGGGAGACGACTCAAGCAGGATGACCGACGCATTGGGCCGCTCGTGCTTGGCGGAGATGGCCGCGCAGAGGGCCGCGTTGCCGCCGCCGACGACGAGAAGGTCGTATTTGCGCCGCAGATTGTTTTGGGAATTGCTCATTATTCCTCCGAGCTGGTTTGCGCTGCCCTGCAGGGCAGCTTCCACAGTCAACGCGCCAGAAGCCTGCGGGCTTTCCGCGTTGATGGCTGACGTTCTGGCTTGCTCTGTCTATTGCAAAAGGCGTTCCAAAGCGCGCAGGACGGCCTCGCGGCGCTGTCTCCCGGCAGGCTGGGCGCCCCCGATGCCGCGCGGGAAATATTTGAAACACGGTTTCAAATCGTCCCTGCAGGCTTGCGGCGTGGAAAGTGAAAAATTTCATTTGCGTGGCCTCGCCTCCTGGCGGCCTGCCGGCGGCGCTTGTTCCGGGGCATCTTGCGGCGCTCTGAGGCCGGCGTCGCGCGCGCCGGAAGGCCAGGGCAGGGAAGCGTCGCGTGTTTCAGGAACGTTTTGGATGTTTCGCAAACGGCAGTCCGTGGCACAGCCGGAGCCTTTCCCGCTATCTATTGGATTTCATGGCAATAGTTTTCCAGAAAACAGGCGGGTGCTGCAGACCGGGGCCAACGCGGGCCTGCGCGCTCCCGGAAGGCGGCTGGGTGCAGCCTGGCTTGGACCCTCGCAGGCCTGCCTGGGCGGGACAGATGATTGATGCAGGATTTCAAGAAGTTGTCATGAATTTGAGGCTGAACTTCAAGTTCCCCTTGAAGTCCTGCTGCAACGCTGCAGAGGGCTGGCGCCATGGTGCAGAAACATTTTTGAAACAGCCGGAAACATCTGCCTCGCTTCCTGCCCATGTGCCTAGCCTAGCGCCTGGCCTCGTGCCTGCCCCTTTTCTGGCTGGCGATTCACCTCATCCTCACTCCTCCCCCTTGAAAAGGGGCAAGCCTTTCCCTTGGCCCAAAGCGAGCTCCTGCACTGCGCGAGCGGGCAGGCACGGCGCCTTGGGCGCGCCAGCTGGGGCGCAGGCCAGGCGCCGCACCTGCCACGCTTCTGCCGGAACTTCTGCCGGAACTTCTGCCGGAGCTTCGACCAGAACTTCGACCAGAACTTCGGCCGGACGATGCCGAGGGCGCCTGATGTTTCTGAACAGGGTGAAACTGTTTCGGAAATGTTTCAGTTCTGTTTCTGCTCTGCTTCTCTCACCCAGCTGGGACGCTGCGCCGGGGCGTGCTGCCTGCGGCTGCCGGCTTGCGGGGCAGGCAGACGAAGGATGGGCACGGGCCGCAGATCAGGGCAAAAGCTGTGTGAGCACCCAGTCAGAGCCCCGTGCGGCAAAGGACGCACAAAGGTCAGTCGCGAAGACGAGCTGCGACGATCTTTCGCAGGAAGGCTTGCCAGGGGCTCTCCGTAGGGCAGTGCGCAGGAGTTCCTGCATGTCTGGTATGGTTTTTGCTTTTCGACATTTTGCATTTCATCACTTTGCTTTTCATATTCGTGTCATCTCCGCAAGCGCCAGGGCAGGGCCTGCCCAGGAGCGTTCCTGCTTTCCCGCTTGTCCTTACATAGCAGTGCTGGCCCCCCTTGCCGGCCCCCAAAATTCAAGGAATCCACGTGCCCCAGCCGCGCATCGCCATGATCTGCTCAAGCCCCGAGCTTGGCAGGCGCTTCGAAGCCCTGGCCTCGACGAGAGGTCTGGCGCTGGAAGCGCATGTCGCAGCCTTGGAGAAAGCCCTTCCCCTGGCACGGGATCTGGCAGCCCGCGGCCTTGCCGACGTGATCGTCGCCTGCCGGGGCACGGCCGCGCTTTTGGCCAATGAGCTCGAGCTTCCGGTGGTGCCCGTGCAGCCGGCCTCGCTCAGCCTGATTTCGGCCCTGTTCGAGCTCGCCCCCAGCCACAGATCCCTCTTCGTGCCGCGCTGCGCCGGCGAGAGCTGCGACTTCGCCTTCTTCGAGGCCCAGACAGGCGTGCAGGTGCACACGGCCTTCTACTGCGACCTGGCCAGCCTCGACCACATTATCGCCCAGTGCGCTCAGCTTCGCCTTGGCCCCGTCGTCGGCGGAGGCTGGGCCTGCTCCCTGGCTGCCAGGCACCATGCAGGCTTCAAGCTGGTCATGCCGGGCCTGGATGAGCTTTCCCTGGCCCTCGATGCGGCCCAGGCCCTGGCCGAATCCATGGCACGGCGCCGGAGCGCCATGGCGGGCGTTTCTGCCCTGCTCGACGGCGGCAAAAGCCCGAAGGCGCCTGTCTGGCACATTCCCTATGCCTGGGATGCGCCTGCCGGCACGCCGGCCGGAAGGGTCGGCGCCGGCGCATCAGGCGCACCAGGCGCATCGAGCGAAGCCGGCGGCACGGTCCGTCCCTCGTCTGCCGGGCCTGCTGAAGCCGGCGCGCAGGAACTCCTCTTCCAGGCCTTCGACGAATCCCCCGATGCAGCAAGCGAGGCCTGCTGCAGCCTGGACGACTACCTCTTCGCCAGCGACGAGGTCGCGGCCCTGCTCGAGCGCCTGCGGCGCTTTGCCCAGAGCGGCTCCCACGTCCTCATCACCGGCGAGCGCGGCACGGGCAAGGCCATGCTGGCCAGCGGCCTCCACCGCGCCTCGGACAGGGCAGACCGGCCCTTTGCAGCCGTCGACTGCCAGGCCCTGCCTGCCGATCTGCTGGCAAGCCGGCTCTTCGGCACGGCAGACGGCAAGCCCGGCCTCTTTGACGAGCTGCGCGGGGGCACCCTCTTTCTCAGCCAGGCCGACGCCATGCCAGGCGAGGTGCAGACCCTGCTGCTTCGCGCCATCCAGCGCCAGGAGGGCGAGCTCCCCAGTTCCTGCGTGCGCATCGTGGCAGCGGTCCGCCGGCCCATGGCGGAAGCCGTGCACGAAGGGCGCATGCGCGCCGACCTCTACTACCGCCTCAACGCCCTCAGCGTCTGCGTGCCGCCCCTGCGCGAGCGCACCGAAGACATTTCCCTCTACGTCGAGGCCTTCGTGGAGTCGGCCTCGCGCGAGGCGGGCCTGGCGCCCCTGGCCCTTCCCAGCCAGTGCATGGAGCGCCTTTTGCGCCATCCCTGGCCCGGCAACGCCCGCCAGCTCAGGCGCTTCTGCGAGCTGCTCGTCGAGCGCTGCCGGGGACGCTTTTTCCTGGAAGCCTTCAACGGACTCTTCAGCGAGCTCTGTGCCGGGCTTGAGCCGGCATCCCGGCACCCCGTGCCCGCCGCTGCAGACGTTTCCCGCCATGTCCAGATCCGGCACCAGGCCCAGTCGCCCATGCTCAGGCCCCGGGACGCCCTTGTGCCCGTCGCCCAGCCCGAGCGCAGGCCAGGCTCCCTGACGCTGTCGGCCATCACGCCCACCCAGGTGGACGAGGCCCTTCGGCGCGCAGGAGGCAGGAAGAAGGAGGCAGCGGCCCTGCTTGGCATTTCCCGCACCTCCCTGTGGCGCCTCATCCGAGGCCGGGCGCAGGCCCAGGAGGCCTAGCCGCGGGCCGTGGCGCCCGCTGAAACAGTTCCCCTGTTGCCGGAACGTTTCTGCCGGCGCCCCTGAAACATCGGGCGCCAAGGCGGGGAACCTGGGCCAGGAGCCCGTCCGCCCTGCGTCTGCGGGCCACGTTCCTGTCCGCTTCCTGTCTGGGGCCTGTCTGGGACTGGTCCCGGCTCCAGCCATCTGTCGGTCCGGCCCCTGCCGGCAGGGCAGCGTCTCGCCGTGGCACGCTTGTTGCTATGTTCATGTCGGCAAGCCGCCTTTCGCGGGCCCAAGGGCCCGGCTGGAGATGCCGCCAGCACCGGGAAGGCGATGCTAGGACATCCGCCCAGGCGCGACACCCAGATGCCCGCGCGCTGGCCCTGCTTCCGGGGGGGAGGAGGGCCGGTGCGGCGCAGGCGAAAAAAGCCGGGAGCAGCACTCAGAGTGAGCTGCTCCCGGCTTTTTTCATGCCGGCTGGCTTGTCGGCAAGCGTTGAGCGACTTCTTCAAGGGACTCCTTCCGACTGATCTTGGCTGCCGCGCATCAGCCCATGCCGCCTCTTGCCGTGGCACGCAGCAGGAGCTTCCGGTTCGACCGCAGAAGGGACATTCAGCTTCGGCCTCTTTTCCTGCCGAAGTCTTGCCAAGGAACTTTTCTCTGCCGACGAACTGCCGCATCATGCATCCGCCGGAAGGACTCCCCATGCGCATGGGGCCCGCCGTTCGGCAGCTCGTCAGCCGCCTGCCTCTCCCCCTTTGCTGCAGCCCGTCATTGGCAGAATCCGGCCGTTTCGGCGTTCAGGGTTGAACACCCCCATCTTGATAGTATTAGGAAATGCGGGCCTGGGACTTTCAGCCCCGCTGCCAGGCAGGGAATGCGTGCATGCTGGAACGCTGGCGCGCGTTGTTCAGCGAGACCGGTCTTGAGGCCGGCCGGAGAAGGAGCGGCGATGGAAAAGCCGTTCAGCGCCTC
>JAEEPQ010000318.1 GCA_016284885.1 Desulfovibrio sp. | reverse complement strand
CCTGCCGAGACGCGATGCGACCAGCCAAGTTCTGCAGGAGCAGGCGGAGGGTCAGCGTCCGTGCCAGCGGAAAAGCAGCCGGATGCACGAGATAGGCGTCAGCCTGGCAGAGCAGCCGGATGTCTTCCCAGAGCGTCGTGCCGGGGCGCCTCGGGACAACGCGGAAGCCGTCCAGCGCCAGTTCCCAGGCAAGGAGCCTGCCATCGCGGGAAGCCACCGTGGCGTCTGCCAGCAGCAGGGGCTCCAGGCCGGCTTCGCGGTAGCGCTGGGCGATCAGGCGGGCCCAGGCGAAGAGGCGCTCCGTGGCGTCGCCGACAAGCTCCTTGCGATCCTCGTCGACGGAGGCGCCGGTGAGGACTTGCAAGTCGCCAAGCCCCACCGGGATAACGGCCGACACGGCGGGCATGCCCCGAAGCGGCATGCCGGCGTCCTCAGGGTAGCGGTAGTCGCGCCTGCCGGCATTCAGCCCCAGACTGCGGAAGCCGAAGCGCGGGCTCCTCTCCCCTGCCATGGCATCGGTCTGAGACGCCAGGAAGCGCATGCCGAACATGAGCTCGTCGCGCGTCATGATCCCGCTCCAGTGCATGCCTCAAAGGGATCGGCTCCGGCCAGCACATGGCAGCG
This sequence comes from Desulfovibrio sp., assembly GCA_016284885.1. Classification (GTDB taxonomy): domain Bacteria; phylum Desulfobacterota; class Desulfovibrionia; order Desulfovibrionales; family Desulfovibrionaceae; genus Desulfovibrio. The sequence goes on along the minus strand of JAEEPQ010000318.1, from coordinate 1,514 downwards.
CTCAGCCTTGAGCGGATGATTGATGCGTCGCGATCCCGCCTCGAAGCGACCGAGCATGCCACCAAGCCTCGCAGAGGGGCTTTGGCAGGCGCAGGGCCCCGGCACAAGCCAGGAGGCGTCGCCCGTGCGGTAGCGCAGCAAAGGCATGGCCTCCTGCCGCAGGGTCGTGAAGACGATCTCGCCAATCTTGCCTGCAGGAAGGCCTTCTCCCGTCACGGGGTCGACGATCTCCACGAGCATATCCAGATGCCGGATGTGCATGCCGTCGTGGCGCACGCACTCCAGCGCAGCCCCGAAGCAGCTTTCGGTGGTGCCGTAGTGGTCGATGATCTCGATGTCCCAGGCCTGGCGCACCTTCTCGGCAAGCGCCGGATCGCACCAGTCGGAGCTCACGAGCAGGCTCTGCAGGCCTTCCGGCGCCTGGCTTCCGAAGACGGCATAGAGGCCCTCCAGCTGGCGGGGCGACATGACAAGGCTGTGGGGACGAAAATCGCGCACGGCATCGATCAGTTCCGCCATGCCGTCCGTGCCGCTCCTGGGCGAAGCAAGCGCCTCCACGCGCGTTCCTCTCAGTTCCAGGCCCCGCTTCAGCAGGTCCGCCACGCCGCCGGGGCGCTCCGACCCGGGCAGACAGACGAGCAGACGCTCGCCCGGCGCCACGATCTGGGCCATGCCATTGGCAAAGAAGCGGGCCGTGCGCATGAGGTCCGTCTCCGTGAAGGCAAGCCTCTTGGGCGTTCCCGTCGTGCCCGAGGTCGACAGGGTGACGATGCGGTCTATCCTGTCCTGCGATCCGCAGACAAAGCGGCCCATGTCGGCGATGTCTGCGGGCCTTGTCATGGGAAGCCTTGCCAAGTTCTTCCTGAGCCCAGCCTCGAGGCCGGCCACGTCGGCGAGCAGAGCGCCTGCGGCAAGCTCCTGCCACAGCCTCGAGGCCGTCTGCCTGAGAGCCGTCGCTGTCTCGGCGTACTGGGCGAGCATATCCTTGTAGAAGGCCGACTCTGCGACAAGGCGGTCCAGCAGCTCCTGCAAAAGCTTCGCCTGGATGCCGAGCACGGCCTCGGCGCACAAGGGGCGTCCCTCGTGCTCAATCCAGGGCAGGGGCACGCCGCCAGCCGGCAGCTTCCCCTGCTCTGCCAGACGCGCGAGTTCCTGCCGTGCCTCGTAGGCTATGCAGGCATCCTGAAAGCAGACGCCCCCGCGATCCAGATAGCGTCCTTTGTCCGCCGCCATCGCCATAGCACCGCCCTATTCCCCAAGCTTTGCGAAAGCCTGCTGGGGCCTGTCTCCTTCCGACAAGGCCTCTTCCGGCATGGCCGCCTTGCCCGCTTCCGGCATGGCCGCTCTGCCGCTCCCGTCCTTTTTGGCCAGATCCGGGAAGCAGTAGGGGCAGAAGCTGAGGAAGTCATACTCCTTGCCGAACTGCAGGATCATGAGGTCCCGCTCCTGCTGGTCGCAGGCTGGCAGGATGCCGAAGCGCCCGTTGTTCTCGCCGGTGATGCCGCAACGCTCCG
>JAEEPQ010000069.1 GCA_016284885.1 Desulfovibrio sp. | reverse complement strand
AAAAGAGGTTTGCTGCATCTGGTAAGTCAGGGGCACCCACATGTCCTTACATCCGCATTTCTATCTATAATCTAGCGAAAATATTGAGTTTTTCGTATAGACAAATAGAGCGTAGCTGATACTAATAGAAAACATGCCAAAACTCAGATTTTCCTGACCGAAAGGGCACGTTGTTCGCCCCCTCTTTCCTCGCGAAGAGAGCTTCCGGAAGTGGAGGAGGGCAAATCCATGCCCCGTCTTGCTTTCTCCGGCCTGGGACATCCCCCAAAAGGGGCGCAAAGAAAAAGGTCTGGGGACAAAATGCGATTCAAGTGCCGGATAATACTTGCCAGCCTGCGCCAGACTAGGGCAAGATGCAACGGTTTCAATGCATCAACCTCAAGCACCAGTCAGCAGGAAAGCCCATGTTCGGTTACGGCGGTTACCCCAGATACGTCTCTGTCGCGGAAAAGATGGCCCGGGCCAAGAAAGCCCTTGCCAAACTGGAGAAGAAAGGCCTCAAGGTCCAGCCCATCGCGGAGTTCAAAGGCGCCCTGGCCAAGACCTTCTGGGGCAAGGCCTGGTGCGAGGGCCTGGAAAAGTACGCCGACTACGAGAACAGGCTGCCCCGCGGCCGCAGCTACGTGCGCAACGGCAGCGTCTGCCACCTGGAGTTGTCCAAGGGCCTCGTCAAGGCCAAGGTGGCGGGCTCCCACCTCTACGACGTCGAAATCCAGATCGAGCCCCTCGACAAGGCTCGTTGGCAGGCCATCTGCGCCAAGTGCGCAGGTCGCGTGGGCTCCCTCGTCGAGCTTCTGCAGGGCAAGCTCTCCAAGGAGGTCATGCAGATCATCTGCGCGCCTGAAACGGGCATGTTCCCCTCCCCCAATGAAATCAAGTTCTCCTGCTCCTGTCCGGACTGGGCCTACATGTGCAAGCACGTGGCCGCCGTGCTCTACGGCATAGGCCGTCGCTTCGACGACGAGCCGGACCAGATCTTTCTCCTGCGCGGCGTCGACTCCGCGGATCTGCTCGACCAGAGCCTGGAGGCGACCACCGAAGCGACAGCCGACGCCAGCGAGCTCGACGTGGACGACATGGGCGCCCTCTTTGGCATCGACCTCGACATGGGCGGGGCCACGCAGGATGCTCCCGGCATCCCTGCCTCTCCGGCAGAAGCCAAGCCGGCCAAGCAAGCCAAAAAGACGAAGGAAGCCAAGGCAAAGCAAAGCAAGCCTGAGCCAGCGCCGAAGCCCGAGCCCAAGCCCGAACCGAGGCCCGAGCCCAAGCCCGAACCGAGGCCCGAGCCCAAGCCTGACCCCAAGCCGGCGCCGAAGCCCGAGCCCAAGCCGGCGCCCGCCACAGCGCCTCAGGCGGGCGGCAAGCTTCCCCGTCCCCGCGGCCTCGTCAAGGCGGACCATCCCACAGGCACGGCCATACGCAACCTCTTCAAGCTCTCCGGGCTGGACGAAGAGGCCTTTGCGAAGGCCATAGGCGTGACCCTCGTCACGATGAAGCGCTGGCTTTCCACGCGCAGCGCCCTGCGCCTCAAGTCCGACTCCGTGGCCGCGCTCATGGACTTCCAGAAGGCGCTGCTCGACCGGCTGGGCTACGAGACCGAGTAGGCAGCATCGCTCTGGCGGCAGGCCAGGCATCTCGCCAGGCTGGCTGGTGCCAGGTTTTGCCGCTGCCGCGATGCCCTGCGCACCTGTCTCCTATGCCCCTGCGGCGAGGGTGCCGGAAGCGGATCAGCTTCCGGCAGGACTCCTGTCTCAGGCCTCGCCGAGCAGGCGCCCTATCTCCCCGGCATCCGGGATGTCGCGCTCGAAGCGGGCCTGCATGCGCCCCTTGGCCATGACGGCCAGGCTCTGGGCCAATTTGGCGGCCTGGCGCGGATTGTGGGAGACGACGACCAGGGGATAGCGTTCGGCAAGCCCCGTGAGCAGATCTTCGATGGCGCGGGCCGAATGGACGTCCAGGGAGGCGGTGGGCTCGTCGAGCAGGAGCACGGCAGGTTCCAGGGCGAGCGCCCGCGCGAGGCAGAGGCGCTGCTGCTGGCCGCCGGACAGGCTGGCCGCCGGCAGGCGCAGGCGGTCTGCGGTTTCCTGCCACAGGCCCACGGCCTCGAGGGCCTGGCGCACGCGGTCGCCTATCTCCGATCCCGGCACCCCGCGCACCACCTTGAGCGGCACGGCGATGTTCTGGGCCACGCTCACCGGCAGCACGCTCGGGGTCTGGAAGACCATGCCGACGAGCCGGCGCAGCTCGCTCAACGGACGCACCCGGGCGCCAAGGGACTGGGGATAGACGTCTTCCAGCCCCCGTCCCAGGTCAAGGCGCACCCTTCCCCTGGTCCGGCAGCCGGGCAGGGTTTCGTTGAGGCGGTTGAGGGCGCGCAGCAGAGTCGTCTTGCCTGAGCCGGAACGCCCCACGATGACGCTGAGGCCTGTTGCCCTGGCATCGAAATCGACGTTCTCAAGCACCCTGCGGCCACCGAAGGCGACCTCCAGATGCTCGACGCAGATGGACTGCCGCCTAGCCGGGTTCGTTGCCTGGTTCATGACGTGGTTCGTGGCATGGTTCATGGACAGCCTGCCTTGCCCCTGCTCAGACCTCGCCCTGCCAGCGCCTGCGGAAGCGCTTTTCGAGGAGATGCGCGGCCAGCAGCAGGCCCGAGGAGAGGGCCAGCAGCAGGAGGGCGGCCCCGAAGCCACGCAGGAGCTCGTCCTGGTCCTGGTACTGGGCCGAGGTGTAGTAGATGCTGAAGGGCAGCGCCTCGAAGCGGCTCCAGAGCCCGGCCGGCAGGCCGGCATTGGCGACGGCGCCGGTGAGCATGATGACGGCCGTGTCCTCGGCGGCCCTGGCCACGGCGAGCACGATGCCGCCGGCTATGCCGGGCAGGGCGCAGGGGAGCAGCATGTGCCTGGCGCACTGCCGCTTGGTGAAGCCAAGGGCCTGACAGGTGGCGCGCAGGCTCTGCGGCATGGCTGCCAGGGACTCGGCGGTGGTGGCGGCCAGCACGGGCGTCACGAGCAGGGCCAGGCAGGCCGCGGAGAGCAGGAGCGAGGTGTTGGCGTCTGGCAGCAGGGTCTTGCGCAGAAAGAGGATGAGGGTGAAGCCGAAAAGCCCCATGACGATGGAGGGCGTTCCCGCCAGCACGTCCATGGCGAGGCGTATGCCGGCAGCCCTGCGGGGCGGGGCGAATTCGGCAAGGTAGAGCCCGCAGCCTATGCCGGGAAAGAGCGCCATGCCGGCTGCCAGGGCCACGAGGCAGAAGGTGCCGGCGCAGGCGGGCCACAGGCCGTCCCACACAGCCTGGCGGCCGAGCAGGGCGTCGAGGGCAGGCACGGAGCCGAAGACGAGCGAGGGCGACAGCGAAGGCCAGCCCTGGCGCACGAGAAAGACGAGGAGCGCCCCCACGGCAAGGATCACCAGAGGCGCGAAGAGGCGCAGGCACCAGCGCAGGATCAGGTCGGAAAGCCCTGCTCTGGTCATGGCCTGGGCGTCTCCTGCACAGCCCTTGCCTTCCCGGAAGCGCACGTGTCGCCTGCCATGAGCCTGCGCAGGGCAAGGCTTGCCAGGGCCGTTGCGCCAAGCAGCAGGCAGCCTGCGGCAAAGAGGGAGTTGTAGGCGCCCCCGCCCACTTCGTTGGCCGTTGCCATGGCCATGTGGGCAGACAGGGTGCGCAGGCTGGCAAAGAACCCTTCCGGCGCCTGGGGGGCGTTGCCGGCCAGCATCAGCGGCAGCAGGGTATCGCCGGCGGCTCTGCCGAAGCCAAGCACGGCAGCGGCCACCAGGGTGCGACCCGCTTCCGGCAGGACGAAGCGTCGCAGGAGCTGAAGCCTGGAGAAGCCGAGGGCCTGGCCCCAGGGGCAGAGGGCCTCGAGGCGGGGCTTCAGGCCCGCTTCCAGGGTGAGGAGCATGGAGGGCAGAATGAGCAGGGTGAGGACAAGGCCTGCCGTGGCCAGTCCCAGGCCCGTGCCGCCAAAGCAGCCCCGCATCAGGGGCGTGAGCAGGAAAACGGCTGCAAAGCCGTAGACAACGGTGGGTATGGTGGTCATGAAGCGCACGAGGCCTGCGGTGAAGCGCACCAGCGGCGCCAGGAACTTCGCCTCCTCGCAGAGGAGCCAGCACGCCAGCCCCAGCGCCAGCGGCCAGCCAAGCGCCAGGGCAAAGGCCGTGAGCGCCAAGGTGCCGGCGCACATGGGCAGGATCCCGAACTGGCCCTCGTAGGGATGCCAGTTCCAGTGGAAGGGGCTCTCGCCACCGGATCCGAAGAGGGCCGGCAGGGCTGCCAGCGCCACCATGAGGCAGAGCAGCACGGCGCCGCCCGCAGCCAGCGCCGCGGCAAGCCTGGCGCCCCAGCCGGCGCCGTCCCCGGGATCGGCAGGCGCCTCGAGAACCGGCAGATCCTGCGCGACTCCCTGCGCAGATTCCTGCACAGCTTCCGGCACGGGCGCCTGGGCGTCCTGCAGCGGGGACGGCGCGGCGAACGCGTCCGGGATGTCTGGACTGCCGCTACTTGGCATAGGGGATGTAGCCGGCCTTGCGCACCAGCTCCTGGCCGGCAGGCGTGAAGATGTAGTCCACGAAGGCCTTGGTGAGGCCCTGCGGCTCGCCCTTGGTGTTCATGTAGAGCAGGCGGGTCACGGTGTACTTGCCATTGGCCGCGTTGTCCTGGGTGGGCACCATGCCGTCGATGGCCACGCCCTTGATGCTGGCATCGAGATGGCCGATGCCGACGTAGCCTATGGCGTTGGGATCCTTGGCGATGGCGGTCTTCGTGGCGCCGTGGGAGTTCACGACGTTGGCGCTGGGCGCGGACGTGCCCTTGTCGAGGGCGCGGCCTTCGAAGGTCTCGCGGGTGCCGCTGCCGTCCTCGCGCACGTAGAGCGTGATCGGGGCGTCCTTGCCGCCCACGTCCTTCCAGTTGGCGATCTTGCCGGCAAAGATGTCCTTCACCTGGGCCTTGGCGAGGCTGGAGACGGGGTTGTCGAGGCTCACGGCCACGGCCACGCCGTCGATGGCGAAGGGGAAGCTCACGAGGCCGTACTTGTCGATCTCGCCCTGCTTGAGGGCGCGGCCCGTGTTGCCTATCTGCACGAGGCCCTCGCCGGCCTTCTGGACGCCGACGCCCGATCCGCCGCCGGTCACGGTGATGCGGATGTCCTTGTTGGCGGCCATGATCTGCTGGGCAGCGCCTTTCATGACCGGAATGTGGGCCGTGCCGCCGGCGATGTCGAGCGTGCCCTTGAGGCCCTTGAAGGCATCCAGGGGATCGGCCGCGCCGGCGGGCGAGGCAAGGCAGCCAAGAGCCGCCGTGCAGAACAGGCCGGCCATGACGGTGAAGAGATGACGCATGCGTTTTCCTCCCTTGCTGGAATGTGGTTTACCTTGAGGCGCCGGAACGGCCCCGGAGGCAGGAGGGAGGAAGATGCGAAAAAGCGGGCAGGCGCAGAAGCGCCCGCTTCACGCTTGACGGCAAGACATCCAGCCCCACCTGCCGCAGTCGGGTCAGGTGGCGCCGGCGGACGCCGTGCACCTGCAGGCGCAGGTCTGCAAGCCCGGCAGCCTGCAGGAGAATTCTGCCTGCATGGCCTGCAAGAAGAGCTGCGCGCGCCCCGCCCTGGCGGGTATGGCAAGGATGGCGTCCATGGGGCAAGGGTAGTCGCCGAGTCAGCCTGCGTCAAGGCCTGCTGCCGTTTTGCTTCTGTCCGCGTCCCAGCCTGCCTTGCTGCGCAAGCCTGCGCTACTGCAGGAGCGGCGAGGCGGCTGCGCGGAAGAGGACGTCTTCCTCGGGCTTGAAGAGGGCCCGCAGCGCAAGATCCGCGTAGCTGGAGGCCTGGCCCTGCTGGAGGCCGGACGCGGCGGCCGCCGGGCCTGCGGCAACGATGCCGGCGTCGGCTAGGAGAATGCAGGTGTGCAGCCTGCCGGCAAGGGCCTCGGCGGCGCGTCTTGCGTCCTCGTCGAAGCCGTGCAGCGAAAAGGCGCAGTAGCGTATGTCGCTTGCGCGGTAGCCCGGCACGTCGCGGCTGAGCTTGGAGACCAGGCGTTCCACGAAGGCCCGGCTCTCGCCCTTGGGATTGAGCGAGCAGTCGCAGGCCAGGACGTGGGAGCCGTCGGCGCTTTCCATGACGAAGCCCAGCCTGTCGCCAGGCGCGTAGCACTGCTCCACGGGCGTGCCCGGCACGGCCCGGATCCAGAGGCCGAACTTGGAAAAGCTTCGGGGCAGAAGCCCGCAGGCGTTGGACTGCCACAGCCACTGGAAGCAGGCATCGCGGAAGGCGGGCAGGCCGAAGCTCTGCGCCAGCTCCGGCAGGGACTGACAGAGGAAGGCAGCTTCGTCCGGGGAAAGCTCGAGCGGACTTCCGGGCTCCCTGCCAAGGGCCTCGTGCATGGCAAGCCAGAAGCGCAGGGCGCCGGGCACGGCATCGTAGCACTCCACCTTCACGGGGCCGGCCTCCTTGCGGCAGAGGTTGGCGACCTGAAGGATCACGTCGGCGCGGGCCAGTTCGTCCAGGGTGAAGCGCGCGGCGCTGACGGCGGCGTCGACCTTCTCGTTCTCCGGCGCCTCGGGACAGGCCTCGGCTGCCAGCCCCGAGGCGTGCAGGGCAAGATAGAGGTCCGCGCTTGCAACGGCGCTCTGCCTGAGGCTGGCGAGCAGCTCCAGGGCAATCCTCGGATCGGAGCGGCGCTCCCACCACAGGCCCCGGGCCGGCAGCATGCGCTCCGGGTGCAGCAGGACGCCGTAGACGCTCTCGGCAACGGACTGGCCAGGCTTGAGGTTGAGGAAGAAGCCCGGCTGGCCGCCGAAGACGGCGTAGGCAAAGAGCTGCTCTGCCGGCGCCATGTCAGGCACGCACTGCCTGAACTCCTGGAAGGTCACGGCCTGGATGTGGTGGATGCGCAGAAATTCGCGAGGCAGGCCCGCCGGCACGGGCACGGACTCGCCGCCGAGGACGAGGCAGGGATGATCCTTGCGCCTGTCGAGCCAGGCCTGGGAAAGGGCCCTGCCGAAGGCAAGGTCGTTGGCAAGCAGCACCTCGCAGTCCATGAGCGCCAGCGGCCCCTGGACGGCGCGGTCTATGAGGACTTCGGCTATGACCCGGCGCTCTGCCCCCGTCATCTGGCCAAAGGCCTGGCAGAAGCCCGGAGCGCGCAGGGTGGATTCCAGATCAGGTCCGCAGGCCAGGCAGAGGCCCTTCTTGCCGGCCCAGCGCCTAGCGAGGTGCTTCTTGCCCCCGCCGGCGGCGCCCCAGAGCAGCAGCACGCGGGGCAGGCCCTGCCGCTTGTGCCATTCCAGCACGCGGCTGTCCGACGGCCTGAAGACGAAGCCGTTCTCCTGATCCCATGCTCCATCCGCCTGCGGGCGGGGTCGTTCACTGCTTGCCATGCCGGGTATGTCTCCTTGTTCAGCTGCAGCAGAGATATCCTATTCTATCCAAATAGCTTTATCAAGGAGTGCTGAACCGGAAGCTAGCGCCGCCTGCCGATGCAGGCGTAGAAGAGGGCCGGGAAGCCGTTCAGGTAGGAAGCAAAGGCAGTGACGGCGCAGGCCATGAAGGCGGCCGCCGCAAAGTCGAAGGCCGTAAACCAGCGGCTCAGGGCAAGAAAGACGATGGCGGCCAGGGACCAGCCGAAGGACTCGCCGAGGGAGACCACGAGCATGTCCGAGAGGGGCGAGGCCAGAAGGAAGCGCCCGAGAGCCGTCCTTCCCTGCAGGACCAGCCAGTGCAGCATGCCGGTCAAGGGGCAGCCGAGGGTGAGGACGGAGCCGAACATGAGGGCGATGTCGTCCAGCAGGGGCTTCCACAGGGACTCCGTGAAGTAGAAGCCGGCAAGGGCGGCCACAAAGACGGGAAGAAGCGGAATGCGGTGCATGTGGGACATGGACGGCCTCTTGGTGTTGAGCGCTGGGAAAGGGCATGGCACTCGGTGCTTGTAGCACCTCTTGTGCCGGCAATCCAGCCCATCGCCGGATCGCCGGATCCTTTCCGTTCCGGACCCGCGGCCCTTTCCTTTGCCGCAGGCTCAGCCTATCATGCAGCAGGCCTTGGGGCATGGCCCCAGGCCGGCAGCACGCCAAAGCACCACGGAACGCCAAGGAGGTCAGCATGGACAAGCAGAGCGGCCACGGGCCGGAAACGATAGTCAACGCCCGGATTGTCGGCGCAGAGGAATGGCAGGCCCAGGCGACCCTTGCGGGCGCCGTCTCCTTTGCCGGCGTCCCCCTGCAGGCAGCGGACGACGTGAACCGCGACGGCACGTCCCGGGAAGCCATAGTGAAGAGCATGCTGGCCGGCGAGGAAGTCGGTTTCGAGCGCGAGTGGGAGGACGTCTTCGTGCTCTCCAAGATGGGCCGCATAGGGAAGCTGCCCGCCAACTTCCTCTTCTTCGCCAAGTCCGGCATGGCGTGCCTTGCCCGCCTCGCCCAGGGCGCCCCCAAGCCGGCCCTCGATCTGGCCTACTCGCCCTCCAAGGAGTGCCGGGCCCTGGTCTTCGCCGTGGAGAGCAGACTTGCGCCCTGCGACATGCCCGTGCTCTGCGCCAAGCTCGACATCGAGCCCAAGGTCTGGACCGAGGACGACGGCAGCCAGGACGCCCCGGCGGGCAAGCTCTTCGTCAACTACTTCGACAAGACCCTGGGGGAGGTGCCGGCAGAGGTCCTTCCCGCGCTCAAGGAGGCCATGGCGAAGACGCAGAGCCGCGTGGCCGCCTTCATCGGCAAGAAGGACGGCAAAAGCCTCGTCGCCTTCCTCGACCGGCCGTAGTCCTCCAGGCCCGGAAACGCCGGCTGCGGAGAAAGGGGCTCCCCTTTCCCTGGCGGTCCGGCGCGAAGCGCCGCTGATCGCAGGCCGCTCGCAAGAAGTTCTCGACTTTGACATGGCTTTTCTTTAGCGTTGACGGGTGATCTGCCCGTGATCCCGTCTGGCCTTGCCCTGAGGCCTGCGACTTCCGGGCATACGCAAGGTGCGCCCATGTCCCTTAAACACGCCCTCTTCCTCCTGCTGCTGCTCAGCCTCGCCCTCCCCGCCTGCTCCAGCCGGCACGCCTCCCCGCACGAGGACGCCTACGCCTACGGCGACGGCTATCCTTCTGCGGGCAAGCGCAAGCCGGCGCGTTCTGCCAAGGCCGGCAAGGGAAGGGAGGCCCCCCCGCGCCGCGAGGTGGTCAACGGCAAACGGGAGGCCGGCGGCGTCACGGGCCGCGCCCACAGCGCCCTCGGCACGCCCTACGTGCCTGGCGGACGCAATCCCGGCGGCTTCGACTGCTCAGGGCTGGTGCAGTGGGCCTACAAGGGCGCAGGCGTCAATCTGCCCCGCACGGCGCAGGAGCAGTCGCGCGTGGGCTACGCCGTGACGGACAGGAACAAGATGCGGGCCGGCGACATCGTGTCCTTCCGGCGCCGCGACGGCGGCTACCATACCGGCATCTATCTCGGCGACGGCCGCTTCATCCATGCGCCGAAGCCGAATGCCCGGGTTCGCGTCGAGTCCCTGGACACCGACTTCTTCAGGAAGACCTTCATCGGCGCCAGACGCGTGGACATGGGCAAGGGCGATCCGGCCGCAGCCGCTGCCGCCAGGGAGCGCGATGCCAAGGCCAAGGCGCAGTCTGCCAAGGGCAAGGCCGGACAGGGCTCCCAGGGCAAGGCCGAAGGCGCTCCCGGCGCCCGCAAGAACAAGGGCCAGCCGGCAGCGACAGATCTGGACGGCCCGAGCAGGGCCAAGCCCGGCAAGGCCGCTCCCGCAGCCAGCCAGGGCCAGGGCGGCAAGACCGGCAGGGCGGCATCCAAGGACAAGCGCCCGGCCAGCGGCCAGGACGGCGCCAAGACTGCCGACGCCAAGCCAGCCAAGCCTAAGGCCAAGCCCCAGTCCAAGCCCAAGGCCCAGCCCGCGCCGCAGGAGTCAAAGCCCGTGGCCAAGCGGCCGACCCAGGCGCCCGTCAAGGCCAACGCGTCCACCAAGCCGGCCGGCCGGGAAGGCACCATGCAGGCGCCCACGGCCACCCAGCGGCAGGCCAAGGACAAGCCCGCAAAGCACAGGGCCACGGCCGGCCCCTCGGCGCCGGTGCGCTCCGGCGACAAGGTGCAGAAGCCGGAACGCCAGGAGAAGGTGCAGATACAGGTGCGCCCCATGGGCCGCAGGACGACGGCTCCCGAGTAGGCCAGCGCCAGACATTTCCGGGGACCTGCACCGCCTGCCCGGCAGGCGCCAGGCCCCCTTTCCCCTCAAGTCCACCACGCCTTTCATTTCAACCATACAATGCCAAGACTGGGAGCCAGAGCCTGCCAGGCAGGCCCCGTCCCCGCCTTGAAAGAGGATGAGCAATGGCAGACACAGACAGCAAAATCACATGGAATTTCCAGCGCATGGGCGGCAACGACCAGGTCATTCTGACCAGCATGGCGGAGCTTCGGCACCTGCGCGAACTTGATCCCAAGCTCTGGGGCGCCATGAGCTGCCCGGCCAAGGGCCTGGAATTCGACGCCGACACCATGAAGCTGCTCGACCAGGACGGCGACGGGCGCATCCGCGTGCCCGAAGTGCTCGATGCCGTGGACTGGGTCTGCCAGCGCCTGAACGACGACGCGCCCATTTGCCATCCCGGCGAAGGCCTGGCCGTGGCCTTCCTGCGCGAGGACACGCCCGAGGGCGCCCGCATGCGGGCCGCCGCCAGCGCGGTGCTGAGCCACCTCGGCAAGCCTGAGGACGGACTGGTCACCCAGGCCGACATGGCCGAGATCGCCAAGGGCGCGGCCGGCAAGCTATTCAACGGCGACGGCGTGCTGCCGGCCCACGACGACCTCGATCCCGAGGTGAAGGCCTTCGTGGAAGCGGGCCTGGCCGTGGTCGGCGGCGCCGAGGACGCCTCCGGCGCGCCCGGCCTCACCAAGGAGCTCGGCGAAGCCTTTGCCGGCGCCCTCAAGGACTGGGTCGAATGGCGCGGAGCCCTGGCCGCCAGCGAGCTGCCGGCAGGCGAGAACACCGAAAAAGCCTACGCCCTGCTGCAGGAAATCGCCCCCAAGGTCGAGGATTTCTTCCTGCGCTGCCGGCTCGCCGCCTTTGCTCCGCAGGCCGAGACGCCGCTCAACGCCGACGAGAAGCTGCTGGAAGCCCTGCAGAAGGAGACCCTGGACAAGGACGCCCTCTCCGCCCTGCCCCTCTCCCGCATCTCGGCCGATGCGGATCTGCCCATCGCCTCGGGCCTCAACCCCCTGTGGCGCGAGAAGCTCGACGCCTTCTGCGCCCTCGCCGAGCCCCTGCTCCCCCACGAGGAGAAGATTACCTACAAGGACTGGAAGAAAGTCGTCGCGGCCTTTGCGCCCTTCGGCGACGCCCTCGGCACGCGTCCTGCCATCCCCGCCCCCGAGGCCGGCGCCTTTGCGCCTGCCGCCGACGCCGCCGGGGCCCTCGACGCCCTCGGCGAAGCCAAGGCCAGGGAGTTCCTCGAAAGCGGCGTGCTCGACAAGTTCAACCAGCTCGTGGAGGAGGACATCACCAAGGCCGAGGGCACCAGCGAAATGGCCGACCTCACCAAGCTCGTGCTCTTCTACCTGCACCTGAACAAGCTGCTCCAGAACTTCGTCTCCTTCTACAACTTCTACAGCCTGAGCAACGACGTCACTTTCCGCACCGGCACGCTCTACGTCGACGGCCGCTC
>JAEEPQ010000317.1 GCA_016284885.1 Desulfovibrio sp. | reverse complement strand
GGCTTCATCCGGAGCGAGATGCGGAGCTCGCGCTCAAACTTCCAATAGATGCTGTCGAGGCTGCGGTCGCTGCGGAGCAGGGCGAAGACCTTGTCTGCCAAGGCGACAACGGCCTGCTTCTTCGAGTACGACTTCCGACGCTTCGGCAGCCGGTCCAGATTGTCGGCAAGTCGCTTCAGGGATTCTTCGTCTATGGGCATGCGTCATTCTCCTTCATGAAGATGCCCGAGCATAGCATGAACACCCTCCCGGAGAAGGGGGGGGCGGATCTTCCCTGCGTTCGGGGCAAAGCGGGAGGACCCCCTCGGCCTGCAGATCGGGCATGCTGGCTCCAGCGCCGGAAGGAGCCGCTCTTGGCGGGGCTGCGTTCGTAGCGGGGCTGCGTTCGTAGCAAGATGGGGGTTGATCGATACGGCTTGCGTCGCAGTCCGCGCACCGGACGGAGGCATGGATGCCCTCGCCCCCGTCATGCCAGGGCTCTGCCCTTGGAATCAGCCGGGGGCCGGCGGACCCCGCTTGCCGAAACATGGAAGGAGGATGCGCATGAAGTTCAAGAAGACCCGGCTGGTGCAGGTCTGGCTGCCTGAGGCGACGCTGGCTGATGCCCGGCGTCGGGCGCAGGAGGACAGGCGGACGCTCTCCAGCTTCTTGAGGATGGTCGCCCTTCGGGCGCCGGCGGTTCTGCCGCGCCATAGGCGGATCATCGGGATCGAGGCTATGGCTGCCGCCGTGCACGAGCTCGGACATGCCGTCCGTGGCGAGAGCGGGCGTCGTTGGGCAGAGGTTCCGTCGCTCCTGCGCATCCTGCATGGCCGGATCATGGCTCTGCGCATCGGGGATGCCGAGGCGCCGATGCGCGTTCCAGCCACGTTCTGGCGGCGGGCTTCGGCGGCCGCAGGCGATGAGCCTGACGGGCGGATGCGGCTCGTGGCGTTCCGGTGCACCGGAAGCGAGGATGCGGAGATGCGGAGAAACGCCGCGGCGTTCGGACTGCCTCTCTCGACGTACATCCGGCGCCGGCTGCAGGGCCGGCCGCTTCGGCCGCGGTCGCTTCCGCTGGAGGGGCTGTCCGCAGTGATAAAGGCCGTTGCGTGCATGAGGCGCGTCTCTTCCTGCTGCGCGGAACCGGATGCGTGGAAGCTCGCCCAGGAAGCCGATGGCCGGCGCTGGCAGCTGGAACGGGAGGCAAAGGCATGATCATAAAGGTGATGGGGCGGAAGGCCGGCCAGAACGTCAGCGATGCCCGCGCGCTGCTTCGGTACATCCGGGCGCAGAGAGCGCAGGACAGCGGCGCCGGCCGGGACAAGCTGGTCGCAGGCTTCGGCGGCGCGACCGGCTTCGGCCTTGCCGGGGACGCTGACGCCGTCCTGCAGGACATGCTGCTGGAGCGCTTGATCCGCGAAAACCGCGCATGCAGGAAGCCGCTGGTGCACGCCTTGATTTCGTGGAACTCCGGCGTGCGGCCGACGAAGGATGCCGTTCGGGAAGCTGTCGGTGTCTGGCTCCAGGAAGTCGGGGCGGCTGGACTCCCCGCCGTCTGGGAGGCGCACGGGAATACGGCGAACTTTCATGTCCATGTGGTGCTCTGCCGCCTGGATCCGGAGCTGGGCGGGCGGGCTCGGGACCTTGGCCTGTTCAAGCTCGGGAGCCAGCGCGCGAAGGCAAGGATCGAGGCGCTTCAGAACCTCCGGGCTTGCGCCGGAGACCTGTACGTGCCTTCGCCGGAAGGCGTGGACGCCGTGAAGAAGAATCTGGATGCGCGGTACTGGAAGGCCGGCAGGGGCGCTTTGGACGTCCTGCCGGCGCTCTCCAGCGGAGCACGGGACATGGAGCACCGGACAGGCAAGGCAAGCGCCGAAACGGTGGCGAGGGAGGTCGCCTGGCCCCGCATCGCGAGCGCTCCGGACTGGGCGGCCGTGCACGAGGCGCTGGCGGAGGTGGACTGCAGGCTTCTGCCCCGCAAGGGCGGGCTGGTTCTGATGGTCGGAGACGAACCGGTGAAGGCGTCGAAGGTGAACAGGGCGTGCACCCGCAGGGCGATGGAAAAGAGGCTTGGAGTCTACGAGCCGCCAAAAGCTTCCGAAGCCGCAGAGAGCCCAGAGGCAGAGCTGGGGCAGGTGAAGGAGCCTTGCAGGCCCCA
>JAEEPQ010000316.1 GCA_016284885.1 Desulfovibrio sp. | reverse complement strand
TCGGCAAGGGGATCGGCAAGGGCGGGCGCCGGCGTGCAGAGCAGAGAAGCGGAAAGGAGCAGGGTTGCTGTCTTGTGCATGTCTTGTCGGCACTCTTCCTGCCGCGGGGCAGGAATGTCGCCGCCTCCTGTGGTTGCTGTGTGTCGGGGCTAAGGTGTGAGAGGACTGTCAGCGTCATCCGTTGCTTTCGGGGAGTCGGCATTGGCAGGATTGTTCTTGCTTCCGGCAGGCATCGCAGCTTCCTCTGCCGCGGCCGGGCTGGGCGCATCGTCCCGCTTCGCCTTCAGCGAGTCGGTTATCTTGGCGACAGCCTCCATGTTCTTGCCGGACATGGTGCAGGTGGCATAGCGCTCATTCTCCACGAAGAGCACCAGGGTCTTGCGCAGGCCGGTGTCCGTTTCGCCGTGCAGGACAAACAGTCCGGGTCCCTTCTTGACCATGTTGCTGAACCCCCGTTTCTTGGCAAACGTGCTGGCCATGGTCAGCGTGTTGGCTATCTGCTCGGGCGTCCTGCCCCTCGTGTTGCCGATGGCGATGGAGAGGAAGGTAGCCTTTTCCCCATCGGCGAGCTCAACGCCTGTCTGCGTGGCTTTCGCTTCCCAGCCGCTGGGGACGTCGATGGTGAAGCGGGCAGTGTCAGGGCCGAACTCCTGGACCTGGGCATGGACGGAACTTGCGCAGCCAATGCTGAGCAGGCAGAGCAAGGTGGCGGAAAGATTCTTCATTTTCAAGGTGTTGTGGTAAAAGTTGGCGAACGTTCGAGGGGGCCGGAGGGATTGGTCCCGAGCTGGTTCCTCTTATACTGAACCTGCAGGCCTGGTTGCAATAGGCGCGCGTAAAGCTGCGCAAGGCGGCTCCGGCGGCCTGTCCCGCGCACAGAAAGGGCGCCCTTCAGCCGCTGGAGCCGCTGGGGACAGGCGCCTTGTCTTGAGGACTGCGGCAGGCAGGACGCGTCAGCGCCCTACTCGACAAGGTGGAAGGAGCCGATGATGCGCAAGAGCGCGTCCGCATCGCTGCCGGCCATGGTGAACATGACGAAGAACTTGCCGGCAACGGTGATGGTAATGCCGACCTTGGCGCCGTCCTTGAAGCCGGTGACGAAGTAGTTGCTGTCGTCCTTGCGCCGTATTTCCCTGAGGCCCGTCTTGTGGGCGACGCTCTTGGCGATCTGCTCGGCGGTGTGCCCTCTGTTGGCATCGATAATGGCCGCAATGCTGTTCCGGCGGTCGTTGCTGACCATGTGCACGCCGTTTTTCAGTGCCTTGGTTGTCCAGCCGTCAGGCACGTCGATGCCGAAGCGGGAGAAGCTGGGCCCGTATTCATGGACGGCCGCCTGGGCAGATCCTGCCAGCAGAAGGCAAGCTGCGCAGAGCAGGGGAGCAAGCAGAGCTTTCATGCAGGAATTCCTTGGAGCAATGCCGCCTGAGGGGGCTACTGCAGGGTGTCGAGCGGTCCTAAGACCTTGCCCATGTCGCCTGCCATGACGATGACGACGGCGAGATCGCCGTCGATGGTGACGGCCACGGCGAAGGGCGCGCCATCCTTCGTGCCGGACATGGCGAAGCTGCCGTCTTCCTTGTCAAGCGCCTTGGCGTCCTGCACGCCGTACTTTTGGACGGCGGCCTTGCACAGGGCTTCCGCGCTGGCGCCTCCCGATTTGACTTTGGTCACGGCGAGGCTGCAGGCGCCGTTCTGATCGGCAAGCTGGACGCCGCCGTCGATGGCAGCGGCTGTCCAGCCCTCGGGCACGTTGATGGTGAAGCGGGAGAAGTCGGGGCCGAACTCCTGGACGGTCGCCTGGGCAGAGCCTGCCAGCAGGCATATCGCGACAAGCAGGGATGCAAGCAGGGCTTTTTTCATGGCTGTCTCCTTGTGAGGGCTGAGAGGGCTGTCTAAGCTTCGCCGCCGAGTGCCGGCTCCTGGGCGAGCGCCGTGAGGTCGTAGTCCCCGCTGTCTTCGACGTCGGCGCGAACGACGGCGCCGGGCTGGCTTCCGGGACCGCTCACATAGGTGACGCCGTCCACTTCGGGCGCCTGGAACCAGACCCGGCCGTTGTGGAGGCCCGGCCACTCGGGATTGGCCTCGTCGACCAGCACGTCCAGGGTCTGGCCCCGGAAGCCTTCAAGAAACTGGGCGCTGATGTCCTG
>JAEEPQ010000315.1 GCA_016284885.1 Desulfovibrio sp. | reverse complement strand
CCCGTCCCGCGTGCTGCGGGGCGCGCCTTGGGAAGGGCCTTGGGAGGCGCTGGCCGGATGCCCCGGCTGGCTTGCCTGGAAGGCCTTGGCGTCGCCCAGAATGAGGGCTGCCACGGGCCAGGGTTCGCCGGAGGCGTCCTGGAAGATGAGGGTCGAGGAATAGCCGGCCGTGAGGCGGATGACCTGCGGCGCTGCGCCGGGCACGGCCGAGATCTTGCGGGTTTCGGTGCGCATGCGGGCCGGGCCCGGCTGGATGGCGCCCTCCACGCTGTCGCGGCGCTCGATGTAGGTGCGGATCTCGCCGGGCTCCAGCGGCAGGAGGCGCTCGATGCTCTCCTCGAGGAGCTGGTCGCGCAGAGCGCGCTCCTCGTCTTCGGGACGGGACTGGGCCTTGACCTGAGGCTGAATCTGGGCCTGCCGCCGGGACTGCCGCTGGGCCATGCCAGCCCTGTCAAGGGGCACCGCATCCTTGGAAGAGCCTTCCCCTTGGCTCCCAGACTGGCCTCCCGAGGAATTTACGGACATGTTTTGGGCTGCCTCCTGCCTGGCCGCGCCGGACGCAGAGGCTGGCTGAAGCGAAATATTCTTTGATACGGAAATTTTTGCCGCTTCGGGCAGGAGCGCGGCGCCGCCAGCATCGGCCTGCCCGAGGCTTCCGGCTTCCGGGGCCTTGCTAGGCGCAGTCTCCTGAACAGCCTCCCGGACAGACGGCGGAAAAGGCGCCGGGACAGGCGCAGCCTTGGCGCCATCCAGGCCTGCGGGAGCAAGGCCGGCAAGGACGCCGGCCAGCAGGCCTGCACCAGCAAGCATGGCGCCGGCAGCGGAAGAGGGGGTAGTGTGTGCTTTCATGGCGTCTACTCCTGCTGCGGGAAAAGGGGGCGCGGGCCGCGGGCTTAAGGAAGGAGCGGGAGGGAAAGGCCAGGCGACCGCTCGCATCGGGATAGCTCCCTGCGCGGCGGGAGGTGACCGCCGCGCAGGACCCATTCTCGCAAACTATCTCACTTCAAACGGAGGACTGTTCTCTGCGTGCCGGCGTGCCTGCCGGCATGCTTCGCTCCGGCAGGATGCGACCTTGCCGGAAATCTGAGGAAATGCGTCTTGAGCCAGGAAGAGTGCCTTGCGCCGCCTCGCAGGGGCCTCCGGTGCGGCGTGAGGCTCCCAAAGCCACGGAAGACAAAAGGGAAGCTGAAGGGGAAGGGACGAAACGTCCTCTCGCTAGCACCTCAGGTGGCGGACCTCAGCCTGGATGCTGAGCCTGTGCGAGGCAAGGACCTTGGGCGAAGCCGGCCCCGCCCTGCCCCAGCCGGAACCAGGCACAGCTAGAAGAGCGAGGGGCCGTCGTGGGCGGGACGGCGGTGGGAGGCGGTGAGGGTGTCCAGCACGTCCAGCATGTCGTCGGTCCAGGCCTCGTCGAGTTCAGGCGGGAAGATAAGAACGCCCTTGAGCACCCCGAGGAAGAAGGGGCGCAGCGCGGTCCAGCGACTGGGCCAGACCACGAGCATGGCGAAGATGACCTTGGGGTCGAGACAGGCCAGAAGGTAGTAGCAGGCATAGGGCGGGAAGCAGGTCCAGGGCTCGCAGAGCTTCAGGAAGGCTTCGAGCAGGGCCGGCGTGACCTTCTTCTGCTCCATGGGCAGCATGGCCTCGTCCTCGGCCCTGTCCTCCAGAATGAACTTGGCGCAGATCATGCCCGCCATCACCCCGTAGTCGGGACTCAGGCGGAAGCTCTTCGGACAGGAGGCCAAGGCCTCCACGGCCCTGTCGAGGGGGCCGAAGAAGGGATTCTGCGCGATGATGGAGCCAAGCCATGCCCGCTCTTCTGCCTTGAGCTGGCAGATCTGCGCATAGCGCTGCATTTCCTCGAGCACCTTGAGGGAGCAGTCCCCCTGGGCATGTTCCATGACACCTGTCTTCTTGGCTGGCGCCCGGCTGGGCGCGACGCTGCTTGCGATGACCATATATTCTCCGCTTCTCCCGGCGCGGCCTGCGCCCTCTTGCGCTGAAGGACTGTCCTGGGAGTGGTCAGCTGTGCTGGTTGAAAGTTGATGGCTTGCGCGAAGGGGGCGCCACAGGCGTGGAAAGCCTTCCCAGAGGCCCAGGCTGCCTCCCTCCGCGTTCCATGAGAGGCTCTGTATTAAAAAAACGTATGACCGTCAAGTAATGT
>JAEEPQ010000314.1 GCA_016284885.1 Desulfovibrio sp. | reverse complement strand
CATGTGCTTGCACCGGCGCTGACGGCCGCCAGAGCTGCGGCTCTAACGGAAAGGAGCGCGCCTGCCCCTTGGTTTAGACAAATATGCCTGCGAGGACTCCGCCGATGGCAAGCCCAATTCACAGGCCTAGAAAAAGGCTCGTAAAAGGACAAGACTGCCAGCTGGGCAGGAAGCGCTACTCCCTGCAGACCCAACTCGCTTAGACAGCAGGACGCTCCGCGCTCTTCCAAAGGAAGACCGTATCGATGCCGTAGGCTATGAAGCGGGCACCCAACCCGATCTGACGCTTGAGCTCAGCCTTGTCAGGCTGGACGATGTGCAGGCCCATGCGGGCATGGCACTTGGCGCAGACGGCGTTGATGCGCTCCATGACCTTCGCGAAGCCGGGGTGGTCGAACTGCCCCGTCAGGCCCATGGAGCCGGAAAGATCGTAAGGGCCGACCATGATGGCGTCGAGCCGGGGATGGGACAGGATCTGCTCCAGATTCTCGACTGCGCGCACGTGCTCTATCTGGGCGACCAGGAAGACCTCCTTGGCCACGCCCTGGCGGTAGGCGTCGAACTCCTTGCCAAAGACGTTGGCACGGCAGTAGCCGACGCCACGGTATTCTGCCGGATGTTCGCTGGGACCAGCCCAGTCGTCGAGGCCGGGATAGGTTGCCCAGCCGATTGCCTGGTCGAGCTGGGCGCGGGATTCGATCATGGGGAAGATGAGCCCCTGGGCGCCAGCCTCGAGGGCAGCCTTGATATTCTGCTTGGAGGCTTCGGGAAGCCTCGCAAAGGGGGCAGCGCCACCGGCCTCAATGCCTCGGAAAATGTCGGGCAGACCGGTCCGGCCAAAGGAGCCGTGCTCCATGTCGACGGCCACCCAGTCGTAGCCCGCGCGGGCCATGAGCTCGGCAACGTCGGCGGAGGGCAGCTGCAGCCAGGTGCCAACCGTGGCTTCGTCCTTGGCGAGTTTGGCGCGTATGTCGTGAACGGTAATCATGTGCTTTTCTCCTTGGAGAAGAGAACTGTCATTGAAAACTGACTGACAGGAGGCGCTTGGAGTAACGACTCCTTGTCCAGAGAAAAGGCTTTGGGGCTTCCTGCGGTTCTTCCTTCCTTACAACTACAACAACGGCAAGGGCAAAAGCACCGCTATGCCTTCTTGGGGATGGCTGTGTCTGCCCCCTCATGCCCTGCTCGGTCCGGCGCAAGCTCTGCGCCAGCGTCTGCTATAGAAGCCGGCTCCGCAGCACTGGAACTGGTCCTGCCGGCAAGACGGCTCTTCACAAAGCCGACAAAGACCGGCAGCACCGAGACGAGAACTATGGCGTAGACGATGAGGCTGAAGTTCTGGCGCACGAAGGGCAGGTTGCCGAGGAAGAAGCCGGCCGAGACGAGCCCGCCGACCCAGAGCATGCATCCTGAAATGTTGTAGAGGAGGAAGGCATAGGGATGCATGAGAGCGATCCCGGCCACGAAGGGTGCAAAGGTGCGCACGATGGGCACGAAGCGGGCGAGGACGATGGCCTTGCCACCGTGGCGCTCGTAGAAGGCGTGGGCCCGTATCAGATACTCCTTCTTGATGAAGCGCGTCTCCCTGCGGAAGATGGCGGGACCGACATGTCGGCCTATCATGTAGTTGACGGCATCGCCGAGGGCGCCGGCGACAAGGAAGATGCCCATGCAGGGGAGGTAGCCCATGGCGCCCGTGCCGGCCAGAACACCGGCGGCGAAGAGGAGGGAGTCGCCCGGCAGAAAAGGCGTGACCACCAGGCCCGTCTCGCAGAAGACGACCGTGAAGAGAATAAGGTAGATCCACATGCCGTAGGCGTTGACGAGCTCGAGCAGGTGCGCATCGACATGCAGGATGAAGTCGGTGAAGAAGTGAAGGACGTCCATGAGGCTCCTTGACAGCAGGAGATGCGCTTGGAGGTCAAGAAGAGAAGCCGCCCGGCATTGGCCATGCCACTGGGCAGGCTTGCGGGAAGAACGACCTGCAGACCTTCAAGCGCAGCTTGAGGTACTGCAGGAACAGCGCCCTTGTACCTTTTCTTGGGGTGCGGCACAACAGGCGGACTGGAGGAAAATGCCCCGCAGCACCTTGCCTGAGCCCGCATCCGCAGGCCAGGCTTCGGCGCCGCCAGCAAGGCCGGCGCCGGGCTAGCGTCCGCTTGCAGGGGAGC
>JAEEPQ010000313.1 GCA_016284885.1 Desulfovibrio sp. | reverse complement strand
ATAGGCTATCTGCCGCTGGGACAGCTCCCGCAAGGCCCAGTTAGAGCACTGCGAGCCCTTGGAGATGCGCTCGCCGAAGAAGTTGGCGCACATGGTCCGCAGGCCCTGGCTCCAGATCTGGTGCTTCTCCGCTATCTGCCCGATGTCCACAAGCCCTGCCGGCGTGAAGCGGTGGAGCCTCGCCAGCGCCCGCATGTCGTCGCCGATGCCGACGCCTGCCTTGATCTGCTGCGGGTCGGCAAAGACCGATGCCAGCTCCGGGCCCAACGCCAGCCAGCTCAGCTGGATGAGATAGACATGGCCTGCCGTAGCCAGCTGGATGAGCGAGGGCAGATTGACACGGCCCTTGTGGAAGGTGGGTCTCGTCTCCGTGTCGAAGCCAAGCACAGGCTCCCTGCGCAGGGCTGGCAGAACGCGCTCCAGATCGGCAGGAAAGCGCACCAGCGTTACCGGCCCCTCGTAGTGCACGAGGGGCATGACGTTGATTTCGTCGCTGGTCAGCCGTCGCATGTACATCAGGAACCTTCCTCGCCTGCCGTCTGTCCGACGTCGGCCAGCAGGGCCCTGCCCTGCTGATAGTCCTCTTGAAAAAGCATTCCTGCCAAGCTCGTCAGCCCAAAGGTACTGGGCCAGCTTGCCGGAAGGTCTGCTACTTGCCAATGCAGAAGCTTGCAAAAACCCGGTTCAGCACGTCCTGCGACGTGCCGAGGCCCACGATATCACGCAGGCAGGCGCACGCAAAGTCAAGGCGCACCGAAAGCACGTCGTAGGGAAGACCGGCATCGATGTCCTCAATGAGAGAAGACAGTTCGGAGGCTGCCTGCGCCATGGCTTCGGCCTGCCGCACGTTGGGGGCAACGCCGTCCTCGATGGCAGGTAGATCTGCCTCGAGCAGACGCCTCGCCTCAGTGACCAGATCATCCAGATGCTCGCCCTGGGTGGCTGACACCAGCAGCGCCACGCGCTTCGATGCCCCTGCTGAGGCTGTCCGCTGCGCAAAAGACGCAGGCGGAAAGGCCTCCGGCCTCGCCACGTCCACCTTGTTCCAGACAAGGATGAGGGGCTTCCCGCCGACTGCCTGCAGAACTCCCCTAGCAAACGCTCCTTGGAGATAGGCCTCGGGATCCGCATGCACGGCGCCGTCCACCACGAGCAGAACCAGGTCGGCGTCCTCCAGCTGCTGGCGGCTGCGCTGCATGCCAAGGCGCTCGACGGGATCGGCCGAGTTCCGGAGACCAGCCGTGTCCACAAGGCGCACCGGGAGGCCGGCGAAATCCAGCGTCTCCTCGAGAAAGTCCCGCGTCGTGCCGGGGACGTCCGCCACAAGGGCGCGGGAACGTCCAAGCAATGCGTTCATGAGGCTCGACTTGCCGGCGTTGACCTCGCCGGCAAGCACCACCTTGGCGCCCTGCTCCACAAGCCGTGCCCGGGAGGCACCCTGCGCCAGCTTCGAGAGCGCCTGGCAGGCCTCCTGGCAGACCTGCTTGAACTGTTCTGGGGGAAGGCACTCCACCTCGTCGTCGGGAAAGTCCACGGCGAGGCTCATCTGGACGCGCAGGCCCTCGAGGCTTTCCCTGACCGCTTCGACGCGCCTGCCCAAGGCACCTTCGAGACGCCTGAGGGACAGGGCTGCAGCCTCCCTCGTGGGGGCCGCAATCATCTCTGCCACAGCTTCGGCCTGGCTCAAGTCCATGCGCCCGTTCAAGTAGGCTCTGCGGGAAAACTCCCCGCGCGCAGCCGGCTGGACGCCCCGGGCAAAGCAGGACTCCAGCAGGGCGCGGACTATGGCCTGCCCACCGTGGCAGTGGATCTCGGCACAGTCTTCGCCGGTGAAGGTCTTGGGGCCTGGCATGAAGACGCCAAGCGCGTCGTCAAGAGAAGCGCCTTCGCGATCCAGCACGGTCCCGCGGTGGAGCTTCCACGGAACGAAGCCGGCAAAAGAGGCCGAAGAGGGCTTGAAGAGCGCCTCAAGCACCGTCCTGGCATCGGGTCCTGAGATGCGCACCACGGCAATGCCGCCAGCGCCGGCAGGCGTCGCCTGGGCCGCTATGGTCGTGCCGGCACGATCCCTACCTTGCGGGCCGTCCTCGACAGCCTGCAGTGAGATCCGGGCTTCAGCTTCAGTTCTCTTCATCGTCCCGTTCAGGCGCGGGCTGCACGGCGCCGGGGCGCTTGCGCATGACAACCA
>JAEEPQ010000312.1 GCA_016284885.1 Desulfovibrio sp. | reverse complement strand
TGGCGGCCTATCTCGATCTGCTTGGGATCAGGGCAGCGCGTCAGCTGGTCGAGCACGGTCATCTCGATATCAATATCCGGCCATTCCGACGGCGCCAGAGGTCTGAAGCGCGGATCCTCGAAGGCGGCGGCCTGGGCCATGCGCCAGACGTTGCGCGCCAGGGGCTCCCTGCCGACGATGCTTCCGATGCAGCCCCGGAGCGCCCCCTTCTCGTGCAGGGTCACGAAGCAGCCAAGGTTGCGCCTGACGCTTTCGGGACAGTCCTCCAGCTTGGGCGCTTCGGGCTTGCGCCCGGCAAGGCGCTCGGCAATGGCGTTGACGGCGATGGAGCCAAGCAGGGCGCGCTCGGCCTCGGTCAGGGAAAAGCTCACGGACATGGGATGCTCCTTCTTTGTCGTGGTACTTGCCGCACAATGGTCTGGGACAATGCTCCTGGCTCAGCCAGGCGCTACCGCTCTATCCAGTCCTCAAGCCTGGCCTGCAGCTCCTCCTCGCCGAACCGAGGTGCGGCGTACATGCCTGCCAGCTCCCGCTGGCGGCTGGCCTCGGCAAGGATGAGGGCCGCGGCCACGGACACGTTGAAGCTCTGGATCATGCCGTACATGGGAATGTAGAGCTCGCCGTCGGCGATGTCGGCCAGATCCGGCTCCACGCCGGAGTGCTCGTTGCCCATGACGACGGCCGTAGGCTTCGTGAAGTCCCACTCGCGCAGGGGCTTGGCCGTGGGCGTGCAGTCGGTGACGAGCACCTGATAGCCTGCCATGGCGCTTTGAAGCTCCTCCTTGGTGCGGTGGCGGACGGTGCCCACCCACTTGCGGGCCGAGGCCGAGGACTTGCGACCCAGCACGGGGAAGGCGGTGTCGGTGTAGTAGAGGTGCACCCGCTCCACGCCGAAGGCGTCGCAGGACCGGTAGATGGCGGAGACGTTGTGGGGATCGTGGATGTTGTTGAGGACGAGGGTGAGGTCCGGCTGGCGGCAGGAGAGCACGCGCAGCATCTTGTCGCGCCTGCGGGGCGTGGGATTTTTGGGCATGGGACACCTTTGCGGAGAAATTGCGCCTTGAAAGCATGCGCCTGAAAGGACGGCGGCCCTGACGGCTTGGCACAGGCGCTTGGCACAGACGGCATCGCGTGGAAAGGGATGCCTTTCCCGAAGCGCCGGCAGGCAGGCACTATACAGGCCGATCGCAGCTTTGGGCAACAGCCTTTGACGCCGTCGCGCACCCGGGTAGCCGGGACGCCGGAAGGTCTTGCCTGCGAGCCGGAAGGCTTTGGCAGGAAGCGACAGGCAACGGCAGAGCGCCATAACGGGAAAAGCCGGGCGAACCCGGCTTTTCCGCGAATGTTCTGTCGTCCTGGGAAAGGCTACACGAAGAAGAGGAAGGTCAGCAGGGCGAAGATGGGCAGCAGGAAGCAGCAGGACCAGGCCATGTAGCCGAAGAAGCTCGGCATGGGCACGCCCTGCTCTTCAGCGATGGAGCGGACCATGAAGTTGGGGGCGTTGCCGATGTAGGTGTTGGCGCCCATGAAGACCGCGCCTGCGGAGATGGCCGCCAGGGTGTCGCCCATGGGACCCATGAGCACGTTGGGATCGCCGCCTGCGGTGTTGAAGAAGACCACGTAGGTGGGCGCGTTGTCGAGGAAGCTCGAGAGGCACCCCGTGAGCCAGAAGAAGGCCGCGTTCACGGGCTGGCCGTCGTGGAAGACCATGTTGATGAGGCCGGAGAGGGCGCCCTCGGTGCCGGCCTTGAGGATGGCGATGGCAGGAATCATCGACAGGAAGATGCCGAAGAAGAGCTTGCCCACTTCCATGATGGGCGCCCAGGTGAAGCCGTTGAGGTTGCGGCTGCGGCGGCTGGTGAGGATCCAGGAGGCCGCCGCGATGAGCAGGAGTATGCAGTCGCGCACGAAGTTGTTGCCGGACAGCGGGACGCCCATGATGTCGCCCCAGGAGCCGAGGTCGATGAGGCCGGACACGAGCACGGCCGCCACGATGCAGGCCAGGAGGAGCAGGTTGATGTGGCCCTCGAGGCCGAGCTTCTCGGCCTTGTCGCCGCTGGTGGGGCCGGCGGGACGGCCTTCCTTGGCGAAGAGGTAGGAGTCGAGCGCAAAGAAGATGGCAAGAAGTATGGCGGCCGCGATGGCGGTCTTCACGATGAGGTGCTGGAAGGTCCAGAAGAAGGACACG